>NZ_VHTC01000024.1:0-55089 GCF_013048685.1 Vibrio sp. A8-1 | reverse complement strand
TTTGCCATTTGCTTCCTTCAGATTTCACCTCACGATGAACACCCTTGCATAGGCTAACGGTTCCCGCTCGACTGAGCCCGTAGAGGACTTTCACCTCCTAGATCAACGCCATGCTCGGCGCACAAATGTGCAAAAGCCGTGATCACCGACTTTTTACAAATAGCATCGGCATCACGTCCATCATCATAATCACCACAAAAGGCGGGGAACTTGCCGATGGCTCTTAAAAATCGGGTATAGGTGTATTCAGGTGCGGCCATATGAGTGAGGAAATTCCACTCATGTTCAGGAAAAACCCTTTCCACCCGTTTTACATTGTCTGGATTACTCACCAACCCCGGCTCAATACTGTCGACTAAACTATTAGGTGCTGTTCGTAAAGCCTGTGACCAAATCGCATACATAGGATCCGCCGCTTTTTGCTGTTCAATGGCTTGTAACTCCACGCGAGATACCACGTATCCGGAGCTGTCGAGAGGATCGACTTGAATCGTCATTGCATAGCTTGGGAGTGCACAAATAAGACTCACCCAACAGGCCGTTTTATTGAGTATGAACATGAAAAAAATACCTCTTATTGATAAACGCCACTTTAGGATAGAGGCCATTCATCTGCTTTTAAGCAAAAACAAACGATGATAAGACGGTTTTGCGAGGCATTAGCGATCATCCTACACCTATGTTGCATGGTGACATTTTTCTTGGAAGCACCACGACAAATGTGGCCCAATAAAAAACCTCAGGCAGAACCTGAGGTTTGATAAACAGTAAACTCAAAAAACCAATACTGGGAAATCATTCCCACTCGAATATCAATGAGCAGAAAATAAATCTATATAACAGCTAGTTAGAAAGGAGACTATTAACGATACCATCATCTGTACCATGCGCAGAATTTTTTTGATTTTTTGCTGATCGTCGACGTATTTTATAACATTCCAAACTTATACCATAGTAGCTTGTTCCGTAGCCCCTTTACGACTACCAACCATCAAAGCAAGACTTAGCAGCGTAATTAATGAAGCAGATAAATAAAGCGTACTAATATTCCAATGGTCTAAAATTCCTGCTCCTAATACGGCCCCCATACCAAGAGCGCCATTGAAAATAGCAGCATAAATAGCTGAAGCTGGTAATGCATCGTCTTTAGCTAATCGGATGATCCATGTTTGAAGACCAACGAATAGTATCGCAACACCAAGGCCCCATCCGGAGACGATCAGTAGTGTAATTATTTTACTGTTAACAGTCGGAAGACTAATTAACATCAAACACAACGAAATAAGTAGAAGCCCTGTGCTAAGGACTCTCTTTAAGTAGTTGTCTATATACATTCCACACATGAAGTTACCAACTATACCAGCAACACCAAATGTCAACAGACAGATAGAGATCCAACTGTTTGGCAGGGCAATCACTGAAGAAAGTAACACCTCAATATAAGTAAATGCAGCAAAGTGTGAAACGATACCACAAACCGCAATGAGGTAGACGATTCTCAACTTCGAATTTCGAAACACAGAGAAGAGTTGACCCCTTCCCAAACGCGGTGTACCTGATACATGCGGAAGGCTTAGAGCCAGAGTTAATGCCGTAACAACAGATAATATTGCTAAAAGTAAAAATGATGATCGCCAGCCAGCATCAGAGCTTATCCAATTAATCAGTGGGACACCTAAAACACTCGCGGTTGAAACGCCGCCGAAAATAATGGCAGTGGCTTTCCCCACGCTACTTTCTGAGACCAGCTGTGCGCCCAAAGTGCCAATCATTGCCCAGAAAGCACCATGAGCAAGAGCACCGACAAGCCTGGCAGCTAGCAATACGCTAAAACTATGACTGACAGCTGCCACACCATTAGACAGCCCCAATAATAGCATCAGTCCGACTAACAATGGTCGACGGGGTAAATGGCTAATCATCATGACTGAAATTAAAGCGGCAGCGGCACCAAGCCATGCATACAAAGTAACCACTAACCCTGTAGAACTAGCACTCTGCTGCATATCCTGTGCAATCGAAGACAACATACCTATTGGTGCTAACTCAGTAGCAACAACCGTAAATGACGCAATACCAAGCATAAAAACAGCGACCCAGCTGCGCCAATTTGTGTGGTTTAACGGGCTCAAGCGTTCACTCCTTTCATACCTTCAGTTGTATAACGCTCCCCTGCGGGCTGAAATTCTCGCACTGCTGATTCAATGCGGGCCAAATCGGCTGCCGTTAATACGACATCAGGAGCTCCCAAATTATCAATCAAATGCTTCATTTTCTTTGTACCCGGAATAGGTACGATGTCAGGTCCCTGTGCTAATAACCATGCCAATGCAATTTGTGCCGAAGAGCATGACTTACTACTGGCCATGCTAGCAACCACCTCTGTTAGCGGCCGATTTGCTCTTAGGTTATCAGGCGTGAATCTCGGTAATGATTGTCTTGCATCTTCAGGAGTAAAGTCACTGTCAGGCGTAATATTCCCTGTCAAAAAACCACGCCCTAATGGAGAATAAGGAACAAAACCAATACCTAATTCTCTACAAGTTGGCAAAACATCTTGCTCCACATCACGGGTCCACAGTGAATACTCGGTCTGCACGGCACTAATTGGATGAACAGCATGCGCTTTTCTCAGTGTACTTGCGCTGACCTCAGATAAGCCAATATTTGCAACTTTCCCCTCCTTAACCAATTGAGACAACGTAAAAACGGTTGTTTCTATAGGCACATTAGGATCTAATCGATGGATATAGTATAAGTCGATGCATTCAACACCTAAGCGGCGTAGTGAACTCTCGCAAGCACGACGAATATAATCTGGACTATTATCAATTACTCGTTGGTACTCCCCAGGACGACGCACAATTCCACACTTAGTCGCAACTTTAATTTCAGCACGGCTTTCTTTCAAAAACTCCCCAAGTAGCTGCTCGTTATGATAATGGCCATAAGTATCTGCGGTATCTAAAAAAGTGCAGCCAAGATCAATAGCTTTATGGAGTACCGACTTGGATTCGGCGTCATTTCTGGGCCCATAAAATTCACTCATGCCCATACAGCCTAACCCTATCTCGGAGACTTCAAGACTTTGACCTAATACACGTTTCTTCATAATTAATATCCCTTGGTTTACGTTGAGATATTCATTATGCTTTCCGAAAGTGGAGATTTATATGCACACAAACTGCAATCAGTTTTCCGAAAATGGAAACAAGAACACCCCCCCGTCTTTGAATTGGGATGATGCCAGGATATTTCTCGCCATCGCTAGAGAAGGCACATTAAGTCGCGCAGCAAAACGATTAAATTTGGGGATTGCCACCACTTCTCGACGTTTAGAACGTCTGGAGTCTGCTCTACAGACTCGCTTATTTACGCGTGATCAACAGGGCTATACATTAACCGATGAAGGCAGAGATCTGATTTCACCGGCTGAAGCCCTAGAGCAAGCTGGCTTTGCTTTTGGAGATGCTACGTATCGTAATAATGATGAAGTGATGGGTCATGTACGCCTGGCAACAGCGCAAGGATTGGCCGATTATCTAATTATTCCAGCCATGCCAAAACTTATTGCGGCTCATCCAAATTTAACCATGGAGATAGTCACGGGCGTGTCCACAGTTAACCTACACCGACGCGATGCTGACATTGCCTTGCGTATGGTAAGACCGGAACGGGGTAATGTGAGTATCCGCCGACTAGGCACACTAGGGTTTGGGCTTTACGCCTCACAAGACTACGTAAACAATAGAAAGCGCTCAGACACCACTAGCTTATCTTTCGAACATGATGATTTCATAGGGTGGTCTGAAATGCAGCAAAATTTGCCAGCAGCACAATGGTTAACAAAAATGTTAAGAGGAAAACCTTGTCGCTTAATCACAACCAGTCTGTCAGCACAAATGAGCGCTGTAGAAGCAGGAATTGGAATGGCTATACTCCCTCATTTTATTTCTAAGAAAAAAAACTTGGTTTGTGTCCAAGGTGATGTGGGTTGTGATCAGCCTATTTGGTTGGCTATTCACTCAGATTTGGCACACTCACGTAGAGTTAGGGCTGTTGTCGATTTCCTAGATATGCTTATCTCTGAAAACCAACTATCATTATCCCTATAAAAAAATGCCAGTCAGTAATACTGACTGGCATTTTTATTTTATAAGGACTTGGTTAGTTTTTACAACTAAGCCTATTCCCACTCAATAGTCGCGGGTGGCTTACCGGAGATGTCATACACCACGCGAGAAATACCACTCACTTCATTGATAATACGGTTGGAAACCTTACCCAAAAATTCATAAGGTAAGTGAGCCCAATGGGCAGTCATGAAATCGATCGTTTCTACTGCGCGTAGTGACACAACCCAGTCGTATTTACGGCCATCACCCATTACACCAACAGAGCGTACTGGTAAGAAAACGGTAAACGCTTGCGATACTTTATTGTACAAATCCGCATTGTGCAGCTCTTCAATAAAGATAGCGTCAGCACGACGTAGCAAATCGCAATACTCTTTCTTCACTTCACCGAGGACTCGCACACCAAGACCTGGACCTGGGAATGGGTGGCGGTATAGCATGTCGTAAGGTAGACCTAACTCAAGACCAATTTTACGTACTTCGTCTTTAAACAGTTCACGTAATGGTTCCACTAAGCCCATTTCCATATCATCCGGTAAACCACCGACGTTATGGTGTGATTTAATCACATGCGCTTTACCAGTCTTAGAGGCGGCTGACTCAATCACATCCGGATAAATCGTGCCTTGCGCTAACCATTTAGCGTTTTTCAATTTCTTGGCTTGCTCATCAAAAACATCAACAAACACATGTCCGATCGTCTTACGCTTTTCTTCTGGATCGGCTTTGCCTTCTAAGGCGGCGAGGAAACGCTCTTCAGCATCGACTTTGATGATGTTTAGGCCAAATTTATTGCCAAACATATCCATCACTTGCTGACCTTCGTTCAAGCGCAGTAAGCCATTATCGACAAACACACAAGTCAGACGTTCACCAATCGCGCGGTGTACCAGCATAGCGACAACCGATGAGTCAACGCCACCAGATAAGCCAAGGATCACTTCATCATCACCGACTTGCTCTTTAATCCGAGCAATCGCATCTTCAATGATCGATTCAGACGTCCATAAACGTTCACAACCACAAATATCGAGTACGAAATTCTCGAGCATTTTGAGGCCATGTTTGGTGTGCGTCACTTCTGGATGGAACTGAACTCCGTAGTATTTTTTCTCTTCATTGGCCATGGCTGCGTATGGGCAGGTCTCGGTTTCACCAATTTTTACGAAGTCGGCTGGAATTTCCACCACTTTATCACCGTGGCTCATCCACACATCTTGAATCGCTTCAAGATCGTTAAATAACGCCGATTGACCAGAAACCGTAACTTGCGCATAGCCAAACTCGCGCTCGGTAGAGGTAGCTACGCGGCCACCCAACTGCTCAGCCATCGTTTGCATGCCATAGCACACACCGAATACCGGCACGCCTGAGTCAAATACATATTGAGGCGCGCGTGGCGAATTAAGCTCAGTTACGCTTTCAGGACCACCAGACAGAATAATGCCGTCTGGGTTAAATTCGCGAATGTCCGCTTCTTCGACATCCCAGCTCCACAACTCACAGTAAACACCAATTTCACGTACACGGCGTGCAACTAATTGAGTGTATTGTGAACCAAAGTCTAAAATAAGGATTCGTTGATCATGAATGTTCTTGGTCATAGTTAAGCAGTCTTATCAGCTAAATTAAGAAACGGAGGCGAGTCTACTCGCCTCTCAGAATGGCATCAAGGAAAAAAGCAAACGTTTACGTTTAGCTCATTCGATAGTTAGGTGCTTCTTTAGAAATTTGTACGTCATGGACATGAGACTCTTTCATGCCAGCTCCAGAGATACGAACAAATTGTGCTTGAGTACGCAAGGTTTCAATATCTGGTGAGCCAGTTAAGCCCATGCATGAACGTAACCCGCCCATCTGCTGATGAACAATCTCTTTTAATAGACCTTTGTAAGCGATACGACCTTCAATACCCTCAGGGACTAATTTGTCTGCCGCATTATCGGTTTGGAAATAACGATCAGAAGAGCCTTTTGACATCGCACCTAAAGAACCCATGCCACGATAAGCTTTGTAAGAACGGCCTTGATAGAGGATAACCTCTCCTGGGGCTTCTTCGGTGCCAGCAAACATTGAACCCACCATGACACAAGATGCGCCTGCAGCAATCGCTTTAGAAATATCGCCCGAGAAGCGAATACCACCATCAGCAATCACAGGAATGCCATATTGATTAGCGACTTCTGCAGCATCAGCAATGGCGGTGACTTGCGGAACACCCACACCAGTGACGATACGCGTAGTACAGATAGAACCTGGGCCAATACCAACTTTAACGGCACTAACACCCGCTTCAATCAGTGCTCGGGCACCTTCGGCGGTCGCCACGTTGCCACCAATAATACCAAGATCAGGGTAAGCGGCGCGTGTTTCACGAATCCGTTGCAATACGCCTTCTGAATGGCCATGAGACGAGTCAATCAGCAGTACATCAACACCGGCTTCAACTAAGGCTTTAACGCGCTCTTCATTTCCCGGAGCAGCGCCAACGGCAGCGCCGACTCGTAGACGTCCTTGAGAATCTTTGCATGCATGAGGTTTACTTTCTGCTTTGTGGAAATCTTTGGCGGTGATCATGCCTTTTAATTGAAACTCATCATTAACCACCAGAATTTTCTCAACGCGCGCTTTATGCATCCGCTCTTGAACTTCTTGGCCTGAAGCACCCTCTTTCACCGTCGCCAGACGATCTTTCGGAGTCATCACATCAGAGACTAACTTAGTTAAATCGGTTACAAAGCGCACGTCACGCCCAGTAATGATCCCAACCAGTTCGTTGTTCTCAGAGACAACAGGGAAGCCGGCAAAACCGTGTTTCTCGGTCAATGCCATGACATCAGCAATCGTTGCTTGAGGACGAACGGTGACAGGATGAGTAACCACGCCGGCTTCAAAGATTTTTACTTGGTGAACTTGTTCCGCTTGCTGTTCTATCGACATATTTTTATGGATAAAACCAAGGCCACCTTCTTGTGCAAGTGCGATTGCTAGGCGAGCTTCTGTTACTGTATCCATAGACGCAGAAATCATAGGGATGTTGAGCGTAATGTTTTTGGTAAGTCGAGTGCGAAGATCGGCTGTATTGGGGAGGACAGTAGAGTGTGCAGGGACGAGGAGAACATCGTCGAAGGTCAGAGCTTCTTTAGCAATTCTTAGCATTTGCAATATCTCACAACGTGAAGGTTAAGAGTAATAAATCGCTTTATCGTTTCGCATAATAAAGAGATTTAGATTTGATATTGCGGACGGATTATACGCCCAGAGCAATCGCTTGACCACTCATTTTTTAATTTTTTATTTGCAATTACCCCCTTGATATGTATTATATTGCCGCTAATTTCCATACTTATGTCTGGCCAAATTAGCGGTGCCCTCCTTGACTAATCCAAATATCTACACGGTTTCTCGTCTTAATGCTGAAGTCAGATTGTTACTTGAAAATGAAATGGGCATCGTCTGGCTGATCGGTGAGATCTCTAACTTCTCTGCGCCCGTATCCGGTCATTGGTACTTGACCCTGAAAGACAGTCGCGCTCAAGTCAAATGCGCGATGTTCAAAGGTAATAACCGTTCCGTTTCTTTTAAGCCCCAAAATGGCCAACAAGTGTTAGTCAAAGCTAGGCTCTCTTTGTATGAGCCTCGTGGTGATTATCAAATTATCATTGAAAGTATGCAGCCTGAAGGCGACGGACGGCTACAACAAGAGTTTGAACAACTCAAAATGCAACTGGCCGCAGAAGGGTTATTTGCGCAATCACTCAAAAAACCACTTCCCGAACACCCGCGCTGTGTGGGCGTGATCACCTCAAAAACCGGAGCTGCTCTGCACGATATTTTGCAGGTGCTGAAACGCCGCGATCCAAGTCTGCCAATCATTATTTACCCGACCATCGTCCAAGGCAATGAAGCGGCGATAAGTATCGCTCAAGCGATTGGTTGTGCGAATTCTCGCGCAGAATGTGATGTGTTGATCGTCGGCCGCGGCGGCGGTTCACTGGAAGATCTCTGGTGTTTTAACCATGAAATTGTGGCGAGAACGATAGCGGCAAGTCAAATCCCGATCATCAGTGCAGTCGGCCATGAAGTGGATGTCACTATTGCTGATTTTGTTGCCGATATGCGCGCGCCAACGCCGTCTGCTGCAGCTGAACTGGTAAGTCGAGACAATAGCAATAAAAAACAGTCATTTAATCAAAAACAACACCAACTCACCAATAGCATTCGCTATTACTTTGCCCAGCAAAAAAATCAGTTACAACAGTTGCAACACCGATTGGATAAACAACACCCAGCTCACCGTTTGCAGCGACAGCGTCAACAATTGGATGAACTCACCTTACAATTGACACAAGCGATGCAACGGCGTTTGATGTTATTAGCCAAAGGCGTCAGCCAACAGCAGTATCGCTTACAGCTTCGCTCTCCAGAAAAACAACTCAGTGCACAAAAGCATCAGTTGATGATGAGCCAACATCAGTTGCGTAAAGCAATGGAGCGTCAATTACTCGACGCACAGCATCGTTATGCCCGCTTAGTGGATAAACTCAATACCGTCAGTCCACTCGCCACCCTCTCTCGTGGCTACTCAATTACCCAAAATGAACGCGGTGAAGTGATCCACAGTAAAGACCAAGTCCAAACTGGTGAAGTGATTGTTACCCGCTTAGCACAGGGTGACATTCGTTCTACTGTTAATTAATCACCATCAACAACCAGCGAGCTTGTTACTTTAGCTTTGCGAATTCAATCTGAACACGTGATTTAGACTTAAGTTCGTTGCACGAATGACAAAAATAATTCGCCGCACCACAAGCCTGAAGCTTTTCTAACTCTGCGCTACAATCTGGGCAGTGAGCTATTTTTGTATAATTTACATCACACGACGCACAGTAATAACGACCATTCCAGACCAATTCATGCGAGCATTGTGGACAACATGTTTCCATTGCAGGTTTCCTTACTGATAACGATTACTTTACCAAGACGCTACATCACCGGCAGAGCCGAAGCCGTCGATTAATCCAACACGATACTCCGACTGGTTGACAAAAAAGGTCAACAAAGGCGGCACACATCACTGCGGCTTCAAGTAGAAAAAGGGATGGCCTAGAACAGTATAAGGCAAAAAGACACCGAGCCCCTCTTCTTCAAATCGCAAGGCCCTAGCGATCATACCGCCAAGTACTCGATAGAACAAATGGGCCATTGGTGATTTCAGCCGATCTGTCTATTTACATAAAATCACGTGAATCGTTCCACTTGCTGTGCTTTGGGATCTATCATGGATCTTTTGCTTTATCTACCTTGATCAGCGATCTACCGTAAAAAGAACATTTATATCACCACACACCGAAAGCATAAGTTACATATTCTGCATTTGGATTTTAAACAGATTAAAAATCTAAATTAAAATTCATAAACCTAAATTCACAATATTTAATAAAATGATCATTATCACTAATTCTTCCTTATAAGATCCTATTTTAAGCATAGTATAACGCCATACTCAAAGAGGAAGCGTTAACTCATCCATCAAAAACCGACAAAATACAATGACGAAAAGGGATAAAAAAAGCCCAAGCTAACAGCTTGGGCTTTTTATAATATATCGACCTAGGTCTATTTTCGACGATCTTTCACCATGGTCATTAAACGCTTACGTTTACGTTCTTGAGATAACGTCAACTTGCTCACTTTGTTCTCAAATGGGTTTTCACTACTTTGGAACTGAATACGAATTGGCGTACCCATGATTTCTAATGATTTACGGTAATAGTTCATTAGATAGCGTTTATAGGAATGGGGCAGTTCATTAACCTGGTTACCATGAATAACAATGATCGGTGGGTTATAACCACCTGCGTGAGCGTACTTCAGTTTAACGCGTCGACCACGAATCAGTGGTGGCTGGTGATCATCGGTTGCCATTTTCATGATACGAGTTAATACCGAGGTTCCCACTCGTGTCGTGGCAGAACGATACGCTTCTTGTACCGACTCAAAAAGGTGACCAACTCCGGTACCATGCAGCGCCGAGATAAAGTGAATACGAGCAAAATCAACAAATCCTAAGCGGCGATCCAACTCTTTTTTCACACGCTCTTTGATATCATTGCTCAAGCCATCCCATTTGTTGATCGCAATGACCACCGAACGTCCAGCATTTAAAGTAAAACCGAGTAGGCTTAAATCTTGATCAGAGATATTTTCACGAGCATCGATCACTAATAGCACAACGTTAGCATCTTCTATCGCTTTAAGCGTTTTAACAACAGAAAATTTTTCTACCGTTTCATTGATACTTTTACGACGACGCACACCCGCGGTATCGATCAAGACATACTCACGATCGTCACGCTGCATTGGAATATAAATCGAGTCACGTGTGGTGCCGGGCATATCATAAACCACAACCCGTTCTTCACCTAAAATACGGTTAGTGAGCGTTGATTTACCTACATTAGGTCGACCGATAATGGCCAGTTTAATCGGTTGATCTTGTAACCTTTTAAATTCTGCTTCCGCTTCTTCTTCAGTGTATTCCAACTGCTCGGGCTCATCAGTATCAACAAACTCCGTCAGATCTTCTAGATTCTGTAGATCTTCGTTCATCTGCTCTGCGAGCGGATTCAACGCGCGATCGATAAGAACAGCAACGCCTCGACCATGGGCTGCGGCAATTTGGTACATCTGCGATCCCATCCCGAGCTGCCAAAATTCAGCGCAAGCCGCATCAGCATCAATACCATCGACTTTATTCACAACCAAAATCGCGTTTTTCTCAATACGACGCAAATGCTGAGCAATGGCTTCATCGGCAGAAGTTAACCCAGCACGACCATCAACCATGAACAAGACGACGTCCGCTTCGTCGATCGCCGCCAATGATTGCTGAGCCATTTTAGTTTCAACGCCTTCTTCTGTGCCATCAATACCACCGGTATCAATCACGATGAATTCGTTTTCACCTAATTTTGCTTGGCCATATTTTCTGTCGCGGGTTAAACCGGGGAAGTCCGCTACCAGTGCATCTCGTGTACGGGTGAGTCGGTTAAATAGCGTCGATTTACCTACATTTGGACGCCCAACAAGAGCAACAACAGGTATCATAACAACCTCAATAATAATTCTTTCTTATGTAATTATACTCAAATGATTTTGCTACTCGGTACAAAAGTTTAGTATGACAAACACATTTGGGTATACAAACTCAAGGTTTATTGCAGCAAAACGGCCCCTAGCTGTATACAGCCAGGAGCCGAATGTGAATTATATCACGATTTATTGAGTGATAGTCAGTTTCTTTATTTTACCATCTCGCGAGACAATCAAGTAGCCATCGTCAAGTGCAAGGGGACCGACTGCAAAACCGCTTTTACTGACGAATTGCTGAGCCACAAATTCGCCGCTATTGCGATCCAACCAGTGAAGGTATCCCTCACTATCACCAACAACTAGGTAACCATCAATCAATTTAGGCGCCGTTAACAGTCGGTGCTGTAGCTGATTATTCTGCCATAGTTCCGTCCCGCTACGTGCATCAACGGCAACGACATGATCTTTATCAGTAACTAAAAACAGACGGCGGCCATCGCTGACCATATCCGTCGTTGACGAATAATTGCGTTTCCATACCGCACTACCTGAACGCAAATCAATTGAAATTAACTGCCCATTAAAACCGATGGCGTACAAGTTAGCTCCAATGATCAATGGCGCAGCATCAACATCAACTAAGCGATCAATTTCGGTTGCGCCTTGCGGTTGACCTATCGGCTGTTGCCAAATTAATTGACCACGTTCAATAATTGCGGCGGCAAGACGACCGTTAGAGGTTCCCCAAAAAACACCACCAGAAGCGGTAACAGGCCGACTATCACCACGTAGGGTTAAGCTGGGTACTTCGGTACTGATGGTCCATTTTTGAGCGCCATTAGTACTGTCTAACGCAAGCAATATGCCTCGACTGGTATTCACAATCACTAAGTTACTGTCTGTGGCAACCGAAGCCAGTACTTCACCGGCTACATCGACACGCCAATTCAGCTCGCCCGTTTCGGCATCTAAAGCCAGGACTTGACCGTTTTCACTGCCGATAAACAGCTGATTGTAAGCGGCAACAATGCCCCCAGATAAACGCGCTGGCATATCTTGTCTTACATTAACACGCCATAATGTTTTCCCGTCATTGGGATCAAGGGCTTTGACTTCGCCATCACGACTAGCAACAAACACTTTACCATAAGCGTATTCAGGAGTCAGATTAGAGAAAAAATGACCGACTCCCCGACCAACCGAGTTACTCCAAATGGGTTGCGGTGTAAACTCACTACTCACACTAGGTAGCGGAGCCATAATGATATTTTCTTCTTCCCCAGCACATCCGCCTAACAAACCGATTACGGCCGCAGACAAAAGCACTTTGTTGAATATTTTTTTCATCAACAGATGCCCTTATCTGGCTAGATCATCGAGTTTCAGCTGTAATGTTTGGCTAGCATTACTCGATTGTTGAGCTTGTGAATAGGCTGCATAAGCCGCGTCTTTATCTCCTTTACGGAGTGCAATATCACCACGTAATTCAGCAACACGTGCAGCCCAACTTGCCTCAGTAATCGTTGTTAATTCAGCCAGCGCGGCATCAAATTGCTGCTGCTCAGCCTGCAAACGTGCAATACGAAATGCAATGACTGGGGTTAATGCTGCGTCTTTCGTCGACTTCTTAGCCCATTCAAGTTGCGCTAACGCCTCATCTAACTGCCCGGCATCGGCTTGTGCTTTAGCAAGCTGCATCGCCGCTAAAACAGCGTATTCTGATTTCTGATGATTATCGATAAAATGCTGTAAATCTGACTCAGCTTGCGCCCCTTTAGCTGAAAAGTTAGCGATAGCTTTGCTATACGTTTCAGACGTTGTTTCTTGACCCGTCGTAGTTGAATGCTGGTAATAACGCCATCCAAACAAACCGCCAAGACCAAGTACCGCACCAAGGAGAACGGCTTTACCATTCTCTTTCCACCAATCTTTTATCGCTTCAACTTGTTGTTCTTCGGTATCGTAGAGTTCCACTTCCTGTCCTCTTAAATAAGAAATCTCAAAAACATGCGTTTAAACGAGATGAGCCAATTGGCTAGCAATATCAGTTTGAGATAACGTGGTTTGCTGACCACCAAGTAAATCTTTTAGTACTACCGTCTTTTCAGCGATCTCGTTTTCACCAAGTACCAGAGCGACCGCAGCACCAACTTTATCTGCACGTTTAAATTGTTTTTTGAAGTTACCACCACCACAGTGGTTCATCACACGTAAACCCGGAACTTGCTCACGCAGTTGCTCAGCGAGTTTCATTCCAGCCATGGTGGTACCTTCACCCGCCGTGACAATATAAACGTCTACGCTACGCCGCACCTCTGTATTACCTAAGGTTTCCATCATCAATACCAGACGCTCAAGTCCCATCGCAAAACCAACTGCCGGAGTCGCTTTCCCTCCGAGCTGTTCAACTAAACCATCATAGCGGCCACCGCCACACACAGTGCCCTGAGAGCCTAAGCTTTCTGTTATCCATTCAAAAACCGTTCGATTGTAATAATCTAATCCACGCACTAAACGTTGATTAACGGTGTATTCGATACCTGCCGCGTCAAGAAGTTCACACAAACCGCTAAAATGTTGTTTCGATTCGGCATCTAAGTAATCAGCCAATTCGGGCGCATCGCCAAGTATCGCTTGAACGTCTGGATTTTTACTGTCAAGTACACGCAATGGATTGGTATACATGCGGCGTTTACAATCTTCATCCAATACGTCTTGATGTTGTTCTAAATACTCAATCAACGCGCTGCGATAATCCGCGCGAGCCGCTAATGAACCAATCGAATTCAGCTCTAGTCGCACATGCTCAGCAATACCAAGTTCACGCCATAGACGTGCTGTCATCATGATAAGCTCGGCATCAACATCTGGGCCATCGATA
Organism: Vibrio sp. A8-1; assembly: GCF_013048685.1. Taxonomy (NCBI): domain Bacteria; kingdom Pseudomonadati; phylum Pseudomonadota; class Gammaproteobacteria; order Vibrionales; family Vibrionaceae; genus Vibrio; species Vibrio sp. A8-1. The sequence goes on along the minus strand of NZ_VHTC01000024.1, from coordinate 40,977 downwards.
CCAAATACTTCAACGCCACATTGGTGGAACTGACGATAGCGACCTTTCTGAGGACGCTCATGACGGAACATTGGTCCGATATACCATAAACGCTGCTCTTGGTTATACAGCAGGCCATGTTCAATTCCTGCACGAACGCAACCGGCTGTTCCTTCAGGACGAAGGCTTAAGCTATCGCCATTACGGTCAGCAAAGGTGTACATCTCTTTTTCAACCACATCGGTCACTTCACCAATAGCGCGGCTAAAAAGTGGCGTCATTTCCACGATGGGCATACGCACTTCGCTATAGCCATAGGCACTAACGACATTTTTAACTGCGTTCTCCACTTTTTGCCAAATTGGAGATTGAGTCGGGAGGCAGTCGTTCATGCCTCGAATTGCTTGAATAGTCTTTGCCAAAATATTTACCGTAATATCGTGAGGTTAATCTTGCTCGATTTGCTGAATAGCAATACGATTTCTCGTGTCTAACTGAGCTGCTTTTGAACGGATTCTAGCTTCGAGCTGAGCAACGAGATCGTCATTATCAAAGCGCTCTTTCTGACGAACACCATCTTCATAGAAGGCACTTTTTTTATTACTGCCAGCCAATCCTAAGTGGGAGACTTCTGCCTCACCAGGGCCGTTGACGACACAACCAATGATCGAGACATCCATTGGGGTTAACACATCTTCCAAACGCTGCTCAAGTGCGTTAACCGTACTGATCACATCAAATTCCTGACGAGAACAACTTGGACAAGCGATAAAGTTGATCCCACGAGAGCGAATGCGCAGTGATTTCAGAATATCAAAACCGACTTTAATCTCTTCAACAGGATCGGCCGCTAAAGAAATCCGTAGCGTATCACCGATACCTTCAGCCAACAGCATCCCTAAACCAACTGCCGATTTAACTGAACCAGCTCGGGCACCACCCGCTTCGGTGATCCCTAAATGAAGAGGTTGATCGATTTGTTTAGCCAATAACCGATAGGAATCTACTGCTAGAAAAACATCCGAAGCTTTAACACTGACTTTGAACTGATCGAAGTTTAGCCTGTCGAGAATATCGACATGGCGCATCGCAGATTCAACCAGAGCTTCAGGTGTCGGTTCACCATATTTAAGCTGAAGGTCTTTTTCTAATGAACCACCATTAACGCCGATTCGAATCGGAATGCCTTTATCACGGGCGCAATCGACTACCGAGCGGATCCGAGCTTCATTACCGATATTACCAGGGTTAATCCGTAAACAATCAACACCATACTCGGCCACTTTTAAAGCGATTCGATAGTCAAAATGAATATCTGCCACTAAAGGAATCGAGACCTGTTGCTTAATTAACTTAAATGCTTCGGCAGCATCCATAGTAGGAACCGAGACACGGACAATATCGGCCCCGACTTTCTCCAACGCTTTTATTTGAGCGACGGTCGCAGCCACATCTGTGGTTCTGGTGTTAGTCATGGATTGTACGGCGATAGGCGCGCCATCGCCAATAGGTACGTTACCCACATAAATACGTGTAGAGGGGCGACGCTTAATAGGAGACTTGTGTTGCATAATTTCGTCTAAGGTAAGGTGAATCTAGCTACTCTGCCTGAAGTATACCCAGAAAGGTCGACAGGTTCACTCGCAAATGTGACAGAAACACCTTCTGGTGCTCCAAGAATGACACTAATCGGGGTTTCACCACGCACATTGATTGATTGACCGGCTTTTTTAACGCCGGTAGACAGCGTTTTGCCAGTGGCATCTTTAACTTGAATCCAACAATCAGCGCTAAAAGTCATGCTGAGCAAATTACTCTCGTCAGCGTTGACCGGCGTATTTTCGGTGGTAGCTGGTGTGATGGATGGCTCCGCTTCTAAGATAGGCTCAACCCGACTATCGTTGACGGGGGACTCTTCCTCTTCTGCTTGCTCAACCGCTGATACCTCATTACCAACAGTCAGGTCACTCACCGTCGGTAGCTGATCCAAAATAGGGTCGGCCAACGCAGACTGCGGATTGGTTTGCTCAGTAATCAATGAACTGAGCTCACTCGATGAAGTGAGATTATTGTGTTGGTTATTCTGCCACCACCACAGTGATGACATACCAATAATCACCAATACAATAACCCAAGTGATCAACATGATACGACTATCGTGCTGATCACGTTTCGTTTTTTTAGAAAAGCTTTGCATCTTCTGCTCTTGAGGCTCAATCACATAGTGCAACTCATAAGCTTCGACGACTTCAGCAGCCGAGAGTCCGACGGCTTTAGCATAAGAACGCAGATAACCACGAGTAAAGGTTGCCACCAAATCAGAATCAAATTGGTTATCTTCAATGTTACGAATAATCGCCACCCGCAACCGTAAGCGATCAGCCACTTGCTTTTGACTCAATCCTAAAGCTTCTCGTTTGAGCTTAAGCAGTGTGCCGGGTTGTTGAACGTTCGGCGTTTCTTCAACGATGGTCTCTTGTTGTGTATTCATCCGCGCTATCAATCTCTTTTATTCGTGTTCGAGCCGAAGCCTACGCTGTTATTTTTGTCTCTATTCATTAGTCGCGTTTAGGTTCTCAGGGCTCCAACAGGGAAAATGGTTTCATCCAATTCACTTAAGTTTCGATAATACTAACTTCCAGACTAATTTTGCTTATACAGCGAGGAAATTGCATTATCACTCATCAAGTAAGTTGGATATCACGTTTGTTCGATTCGACCGCTACATCGAATGGGCTCTAATTAAATCATTCTAATGGATCTTAGGCGGTAAACAACATTGATTTGAAAAAGAAATTACAGCTAGGTCAAGATTTTTCGTTAAATTGACATAAAAAAGCCATAATTTGCCACTGTGAGCTAAGAATCCTACTATGCATCAAAACACCTTACGCAGCCTGTTTCAGTTAATAGCATGATTCTATCAAGGTGCTCGATGACCGATAAAAACTGAGCATCTATTGGCTTATAAACTCAAAATGTAATTCGACTTGTTTAGCCGTTTTCTCTTAACAATAACGCCAGCGAAAAGGCTGGCGTTATTAAAAAGGTTTATAAGGTTTTTACGGGAATAATCTGCTCAGGCTGCTGCTTTAATTTCGTCCGTTTGGTTCTGTCTATTACATCACCAACTAACTGACCGCAGGCAGCGTCAATATCATCACCACGCGTTTTACGTATTGTCACAGTATGCTCATATTGCATTAAGGTTTTCTGAAAACGATCAATGCGTGAATTACTGGGTTTTTTATACGGTGAACCTGGATAAGGATTAAACGGGATCAGGTTAATTTTACAAGGCGTCCCTTTCATCAACTGAGCCAGTTCATGCGCATGTTCAGTGCCATCATTCACATGATCCAACAAAACATATTCGACGGTTACTTTACCGCGATTGGCGTTAGAAGAGGCAATATAGCGGCGCACTGAAGCAAGAAAATCTTGAATATCCCAGCGATCATTAATCGGCATAATTTCGCTGCGTAGTTTATCGTTAGGTGCATGAAGTGAAATCGCTAAAGCAACGTCAATTTGCCCGGTCATTTGATCTAAACCAGAAACGACACCTGAAGTAGAGACCGTCACACGACGTTTCGACAAACCAAAACCGAGGTCATCAAGCATAAGTTCTAACGCAGGAATGAGGTTTTTCATATTGAGCAACGGCTCACCCATGCCCATCATTACCACATTGGTGATCGGACGGCGGCCTGTTTCTTTTTCCAAACCAATTTCACGTGCTGCACGCCAAACCTGACCAATAATTTCCGAAACGCGTAAATTACGGTTAAACCCTTGCTGAGCGGTTGAACAAAACTTACATTCCAGCGCACAACCAACTTGTGAAGAGACACACAATGTGGCGCGATCTTCCTCGGGAATATAGACGGTTTCGACATCTTGATCTCCGACTCGCATTGCCCATTTAATCGTGCCATCACTGGAGTATTGAGCATCGGAAACGTAAGGCGCTCGAATCTCACAGTGAGTCTGTAATTTCTCACGCAGGTTTTTGTTAATGTTGGTCATTTTTTCGAAGTCATCACAACCGAAGTGATAAATCCACTTCATGATTTGATCAGCTCGAAACGCTTTTTCACCCAATTCTTCTGCGAAATAAGTACGTAAGCCTTTGCGATCAAAATCGAGCAGATTGACTTTTTCAGTGGTCATGTGGCCTCTCCAAGATGGAACTAGAATTAAGGGCGCGAATTGTACAGCCTTTATTCAATGACAACAAGCACAGTAAAACCCTGAATTTTTTGCGACATTGTTGGGATAGGAAAGCGGTTCTAGTCGATGATTAATCCCTGATGAGGCAGGACTCATCAGGGGTCACCAATAAACACGGTGATTAACTATTTACCTTCAGCTTAACGCTTACTTTATACCGTGGTAAAAACCATAAACCATCCAGCGCTGAGTCTTGATGGTGCCATTTGGGTTCTACGGCAACTCACTCACTGCGTGGGCAAATTTCAGCGTCGGGAAAAAAGAACTCAATTTCACGAGCTGCCGAAATAGGACTATCGCTGCCGTGTACAGAATTATAACGCATACTCAGCGCGTAATCAGCGCGTATCGTGCCACATGCCGCTTCTTCCGGATTAGTTTTACCCATTAATTCACGGTAACGAGCAATCGCATTTTCTCCCTCTAACACTTGGACCATGATCGGACCTGATGTCATAAAGGCTTTTAGATCATTAAAGAACGCTTTTCCTTCATGCTCAGCATAAAAACCGCTCGCTTGATCTTCGGTTAAATGAACCATTTTTGCCGCGATAATTCTCAATCCCGCTTTTTCTATACGATGGTAAATCTCGCCGATTAAGTTACGCTTTACCGCGTCAGGTTTGATAATTGAAAATGTTCTTTCAAGAGCCATAAGATGTCCTTTTTGGATTTTGATAGTAAATAGTAAGGCTAATTGATACGTACTCCAATCGCTTGCTGCTACCTTTAGCGACAGATGAGTCTCTCCCTAACCACATAGATAACCATGTCATAGGAGCTACTCAACGACGTCAATACCGCTGTAATAGCAAAAAAGAGTACAAAACGGGGCAATCAACACTGCCCCTTGGTTACTTATTATTTGGCCTGATCTAATAAAATACGCGCAACGGTCTTAACGCCCATCGCTGTTGCCCCAGCGGCCCATTTATCACTGGCGGATTTACGATACGTTCCCGCGCAATCGACATGTAGCCAGCCTTGCTGGTAATCGTCAACAAAGTAGGATAAGAAAGCCGCTGCCGTACTTGCACCCGGTGAATAATCACCAGAACAAATATTGGAGAGATCAGCAAAGTTCGAGGGCAACATATCACGGTGAAAATCAGCTAATGGCAGAGCCCATAATCCTTCATGCTCTTCTTGAGCTGCATTGAGCGCTTGTTGACTCAAAGCTTGGTCGAAGCTCAGTAATGCGTGGTAATCATTACCTAACGCATTTTTTGCAGCTCCCGTTAACGTTGCACAATCGATGATCAATTGTGGTTTTTGCTCTGAAGCGTAAATCAAACCATCAGCTAAGACTAACCGCCCTTCTGCGTCAGTATTCATAATTTCAACGGTTTTGCCGTTTTTATAGGTGATCACATCACCCAATTTTAATGCACGGCCAGATACCATGTTCTCAGCACAGCACAAAATGAGCTTAACGCGTTTATTCAAACCGCGCATGATAGCCAGACCAAGTGCTCCGGTGATGGTTCCTGCTCCACCCATATCCGCTTTCATCGAAGACATAAAATTAGACGGTTTTAAACTATAGCCACCAGAGTCAAAGGTAATGCCTTTGCCAACTAAGCAGGCAAATACAGGAGCATTATCATCGCCCGTTGGGTTGTAGTCTAATTGCAACATGGCAGAAGTGCGCTCAGAACCTCGACCTACCGCATAAATGCCTTCCCAATTTTCCGTCAATAGGTCTTTATCTTTTACAATTCGATAAGAGACGTGATCCGGAGCTAGTGACTTAATAAACTCGGCAGCCATGGTCGCTAATTGACGAGGAGCCACTTCTTCAGCACTTTTATTGATAATATCGCGTGTCCAATCCGCCGCTTTAATCCGTGCTTCAAGTTCAGTTTGATCAGCGCTGGCTAACGACTCCCACTGTAAGGTATTTTTCTTTTTAGGATCACGATAACCTTGGTGAAATGCCCAAATCGTTTCTAAGGTCCATGCTGAACCAGATAAATGTAACGAACGCAATCCTTGGCCATCTAATTTACGTGCTGCACGCTGAATGGCATTGAGATCATTCTCTTTCGATAAATGAATGGTCGCGCCCTGCTCTGAGAATGAGACGAGGGCTTTTTCTCCCCACTGAGGCTGGGCTGACTCTAGACTAATAAATACAGGCATCTGTGTAGACATGGTTTCTCCTTGTCCTATATGGTGTGGCCCTAATAGATATATTCCTTTGTTCCGTTACACTACCGCGCGATTACCGCTCTTGTAACGAGTTGAGAATAACTACTCTCGGATATATCTGAATCACAACGAATAATCAACCTAACGATGTTAACATTTTGTCGCGTAAAAATACCCACTGGATAAAAAAACGGACCATGAGGTCCGCTTATTTTGCTTAAAATTGTTAACTCAACACTGATTTGATGGCTCGCTGCCGACTATATTATTGAGCTTTCTTTATGCATTTGCCACAAAGGCGACATATTACGCAATTGAGTCACTGCGCTACGAATATGTTCAATCGCATAATCTATTTCATCTTCGGTCGTAAAACGGCCAAATGAAAAACGAAGCGAGCTGTGTGCTAATTCATCATCCAAACCCAGCGCACGCAATACATAAGAAGGCTCTAAGCTAGCCGAGGTACAAGCACTGCCTGAAGAAACCGCAAGATCTTTCAGGGCCATTAACAACGATTCGCCTTCGACAAAAGCAAAACCGAGATTAAGGTTATGAGGAACACGCTGCTCTAAATCACCGTTGATACTCACAGCTTCGATATCTTGTATGCCATTAAGTAAACGGTCACGTAAAGTTTTAGCATGTTGATAATCATGCTCCATCTCTTGTTTAGCGATGTTAAACGCTTCTCCCATCCCAACAATTTGATGGGTCGCCAGTGTTCCTGAGCGGAAACCGCGCTCATGACCACCACCATGCATCTGTGCTTCAAGATAAATACGCGGCTTGCGACGCACAAAGAGAGCCCCAATACCTTTAGGGCCATAAATTTTATGCGCTGAGAGTGAGATAAGATCGACTTTCATTGCTTGTACATCGATCTCAACTTTGCCCGCGGATTGAGCCGCATCAACGTGAAAGATGATATTTCGATCACGACACAGCTCACCAATCGCAGTGATATCCTGAATCACACCAATTTCATTGTTGACATGCATCACCGACACTAGCACGGTATCATCACGCATGGCGGCTTGTAATTGATTTATATCGATCAATCCACGACGGTCAGGCTGAAGATACGTCACCTCAAAACCTTCCTGTTCTAGCTGGCGAGTAGTATCTAATACTGCTTTATGCTCAGTTTGACAGGTGATGATGTGCTTACCTTGTTTAGCATAAAAGTGCGCCGCACCTTTAATCGCCAAGTTATTCGACTCTGTTGCCCCTGAAGTAAAAACAATTTCACGCGGATCGGCATTAATAAGTTCAGCAACTTGTTCACGCGCCGTATCCACCGCTTCTTCTGCCTGCCAGCCATAACGATGCGATCGAGAAGCAGGATTACCAAACGTCCCATCCATCGTCATATGCTGAATCATCTTTTCGGCCACGCGCGGATCAACCGGACAGGTGGCCGAATAGTCTAAATAAATAGGCAGTTTCATTTTTTATTTTACTCCAGTGTAAACATTGCCGCTATGAGCGAACGTTAAGACCAAAGGAGGCTGCACCAATAGTGACAGATTGAGAATGCTTATTGCCATTCCCTTGGTTCGCCGCAAGGTTCATACCTTGACGGTCAGAAATTTGTAAGACTTCGTTATCAACCATCAACTCACCGAGTGTGATGTTATTTAAGAAGTCGCTAATACGTGAGCTGAGGTCACACCATAACGTGTGAGTAAGACAACGAGTGCCACCTTGGCAATCACCTTTACCATGGCATTTCGTCGCATCGACAGATTCATCCACCGCCGCGATAACCGTACCAATAGAAATGGTACTCGCTTCTGCGCCTAAACGATAACCACCGCCAGGACCACGAACACTAGCAACTAAGCCAGCTTTACGTAATTTAGAAAATAGCTGCTCTAGATAAGACAGAGAAATACCTTGTCGCTCTGAAATATCCGCTAGAGGTACTGGGTTTTGCTGCGAATTTAGCGCCACATCTAACATGGCGGTTACCGCGTATCTTCCTTTAGATGTTAATCTCATATTACACCATATCCACATCGATTATGTGGTTGAGATTCTTCCATACCCGACTAATTCAGTCAAGTATTTAATTGACTGAATTAGTCGGGTATTTAACCTTAAATTAATCAGGTGATTAGCGACAATTAAGGCAGGCGCATTTTTTTCTCTACTGCAGTCAATACGCCACGTAAGATATTAATTTCTTGCGCTTCAGGGCGAGCTCGGCTGAATAATCGGCGGAGCTTGTTCATTACCTGCCCTGGCTGTGAAGGAGAGATAAACTCACTTTCCAACAACACTCGCTCTAGATGCTGATAAAATCGGTCCAGTTCTTGATGACGAGGATAGTCCACCACTGTCGGTGATGAAAACTCACTCTGTTGATGTGTTAAATGAGCAACGCGAATCTCGTAACATAACGTTTGCACGGCCATCGCTAAGTTTAATGAGCTGTATTCGGGGTTAGCAGGAATGCATACATGATAATGACAAAGCTGTAACTCTTCATTGGTTAAGCCTGTTCTTTCACGACCAAATACTACCGCAACAGGATGGGTTTGACCTTCAATAGCAAACTGTTCGCCACACTGACGAGGATCAAGCATCGGCCACTCTAATGTACGTGAACGGGCGCTGCTACCAACGACTAACCCACACTCAGCAACCGCTTCACTCAGCGTGCTGACGATCTGCGCATTTAACGCAATATCACTGGCACCCGCAGCTAACGCGATTGCTTGAGCATCTACTGCGCATTCAGGTGCGACTAATACCATCTGACTTAGGCCCATCACTTTCATCGCTCTAGCCGCTGAACCAATGTTTCCTGAATGTGATGTGCCCACTAAAACGATTTTAACATTGTCTAACATGACGTTAATTTACCATCAATCTATCGCTAATCTCGCCGTCGATGATGACACTCACTCGTTGATTCGCGTTGACGAGCGAGTCCATCTTAACTTTAACGGTATTAAATTGGCTTGAAGGGTTGGCTAAGTAACTCGAGAATAATCCATACAAAAACGGTTACTTGGCGTTCGTTGTTCGATAATAACATAAAGAAAAATGAAATGATCAGGCCCGTTGTCGGCCGAACCATTAAGCGAGCAAAAAATAACCACTTCCTTTTTGGTATGATTTTGCTATAATCCGCTCCGCTTTTTTCGTTCTTTAACATCCGTTGGGAAACTCGTATGCATCCAATGCTAAACATTGCTATTCGCGCTGCGCGAAAAGCAGGTAATCATATTGCTAAATCTCTAGAAAACGCTGACAAAATTGAATCCTTTCAAAAAGGAAGCAATGACTTTGTTACTAATGTCGACAAAGAAGCGGAAGCGCTAATCATTGCTACCATCCAAAGCTCTTACCCTGAGCACTGCATTATTGCCGAAGAAGGCGGTCTTATCGAAGGTAAAGATAAAGACGTACAATGGATCATCGACCCACTGGATGGAACCAATAACTTCGTGAAAGGTATCCCTCATTTTGCGGTATCGATTGCCGTAAGAATGAACGGTCGCACCGAAGTTGCCTGTGTTTATGACCCAATGTTAAATGAACTATTTACCGCACAACGTGGCTCTGGCGCTCAATTAAACAATAGTCGTATTCGCGTTAAACCATTGAAAGATCTACAAGGGGCTATCCTTGCGACTGGTTTCCCATTTAAGCAAAAACAACATTCTGAATCTTACCTAAAAATTATTTCTTCTTTGTTTGTTGAGTGCGCTGATTTTCGTCGTACTGGCTCAGCCGCCTTAGATTTATGTTATTTAGCGTCTAACCGTGTCGATGGCTACTTTGAGTTAGGTCTTAAACCATGGGATATGGCGGCAGGCGAACTGATCGCTCGTGAAGCAGGCGCAATTCTGGCCGATTTTGCTGGCGGTACTAATTACATGCAATCAGGCAATATTGTCGGCTCAAGCCCACGTGGTGTAAAAGCGATTTTGCAACACATCCGTGAAAACGGAAACAGTGCGATTTTTAAATAACCGTTCTATTGTCAAACAATCAGCATGGCACCAATCATCCATGCTCGCTTGATAAAAAAAACCGCTGAATATTCAGCGGTTTTTTTGTTACTGGTGAAGACGAATCTCACTGTCACCTGTCAACCTTAAGCTAAGGCAACTCATCCAACTCAGCACCCTCTTTTTCTATAGGTGCTGGAATAAGATGCTCACGGGTAATACCAAGCTTTAACGCTAACGCCGAAGCAACGTAGATAGAAGAGTAAGTACCTACCGTGATCCCCAGCAGTAATGCGGTAGCAAAACCATGGATATTCGCACCACCTTGGACAAATAATGCGATCACCACAAACAACGTCGTGCCTGAAGTAATTAACGTCCGACTCAGCGTTTGCGTAATGGAGCTATTCATTACTTCCGCTGAATCGCCTTTACGCAACTTACGGAAATTCTCACGAATACGGTCAAAGACCACTATCGTATCGTTCAACGAATAGCCGACCACCGTTAGTAAAGCGGCCACGATCGTTAAATCAATTTCGATTTGCAGTAACGAGAAAATACCTAGGGTGATGATTACGTCGTGAGCTAGAGATAATACGGCCCCAGAGGCTAAACGCCATTCAAAACGCATTGAAACGTAAAGCAAAATACAGATCAGTGAGGCTAAAATTGCTAAGCCTCCCGCTTCTGCCAGCTCATCACCAACGTTAGGACCAACAAACTCGATCCGGCGCATCTCAACGCTTTCACCCGTTCCCTCTTTGATGGCATTCAGAATTTGGTTACCGAGCGTTTCTCCAGCGACCCCTTCACGAGGACGCAAACGGACCATTACATCACGTGCTGAACCAAAGTTTTGTACTGTTGCATCACCAAATCCACGCTCATCAAGGGCATGGCGAATTTTCTCCAGATTCGCAGGCTCGGCAAAACCCACTTCTATCAGTGTTCCGCCAGTAAAGTCCAATCCCCAGTTTAACCATTTGGTGGATAAGGTAAAAATTGACGCGCCAATCATCAATAGCGATAAGACAAACGTAAACTTTGACCAACGCATAAAGTCGATCGTTTTCTCTGCTTTCAGAATTTGATACATAATGATTCCTAGCCTTAGATCGACAATTTATTAATACGTTTCCCGCCATACAGCAGGTTAACCACACAACGCGTACCGATAATCGCGGTAAACATCGACGTTAAGATACCAATCGATAAAGTAACGGCGAAGCCTTTGATCGCACCAGTACCCACCGCAAACAAAATAATCGCCGTGATCAGCGTCGTGATATTCGCATCAGCAATGGTACTAAACGCATTGGCGTAACCTTGGTGGATCGCTTGTTGCGGATTACGACCTTCACGTAGCTCTTCACGAATACGTTCAAAAATCAGCACGTTAGCATCTACCGCCATACCAACCGTTAACACAATACCGGCAATGCCGGGTAAGGTCATGGTTGCTCCGGGAATCATCGACATAATGCCGATAATCAACACTAAGTTGGTCAACAAGGCTAAGTTAGCAATCAAGCCAAACGTACGATAGTACAGTGCAGTAAAGATCATCACCGCAAACAAACCCCAGATACAAGCTTGAATACCCATGTCGATATTCTGTTGTCCCATTGACGGGCCAATCGTCCGCTCTTCAACGATCGAAATCGGTGCGATTAATGCGCCTGCACGTAGTAATAACGCTAAATTTTGAGCCTCAGCCGCCGAGTTGATGCCGGTGATTCGGAAATTACGCCCCAATGCTGACTGAATCGTCGCTTGGTTGATGACTTCTTCATGCTTTTCTAAAATCACTCGGCCATCGTCGGTTCTTTCACCACTGTCTCGATATTCAGCAAATACCGTTGCCATCAGCTTACCAATATTATTTCTTGAGAAAGCCGACATCTTACTGCCACCTTCACTATCAAGAGAAATATTGACCTGTGGGCGACCGTATTCGTCGGCACTTGAACTGGCGTCAGTAATACTTGAACCACCCAAAATGACTCGACGTTTTAAAACAACAGGACGACCATCGCGATCCAGTTTAATTTCACTACCTGCAGGCACTCGACCTGCCGCTGCGGCAGCCAGATCAGCCGTAGCGTCGACTTCACGAAACTCAAGGGTTGCCGTCGCACCTAAAATTTCTTTCGCACGTGCAGTATCCTGTACGCCAGGTAATTCAACCACAATCCGACTCGCACCTTGACGCTGAACTAAAGGTTCTGCAACCCCTAATTCATTGACACGATTGCGTAAAATAGTGATATTTTGCTCAACCGCGTAGTTGCGAATCTCTTGTAAACGGGCGTCTGTAAATTTGGCTACCAAGAGGAAGCGCCCATCACGATCAGAAGCGGTAAAATTCATATCACGATGATTCGCCTCTAATAGACGGCGAGTTTCTTCAAGCTGAGCGGCATCGCGTAAAATGATCTCGACGGAATCCGCTTGACTACGGATCGCACGGTAGCGGATCTTCTCATCGCGCAATTCACTACGAAAAGCTTCTTCTTGTTGGCTGACTAATCGCTCCATTGCCGCGTCCATGTCCACTTCCATTAAAAAGTGAACTCCGCCGCGTAAATCAAGGCCAAGTTTCATCGGCGCTGCGCCAATGGATTCTAGCCAACGAGGAGTGGAAGGCGCTAAGTTCAGCGCAACAATGGTGTCATTGCCTAAAGCTTCATTAATGATGTCACGAGCACTGATTTGGGTATCAGTGTCATTAAAACGCACCAAAATGGAGCCATTTTCGAAAGCAATGGATTTATGAGAGAGTTGCGCTTTATCGAGCGCTTCAGTGACAGCATCCAGCGTTGACATATCTACAGAGGCGCCACGCGCCCCTGTAACTTGAATAGCCGGATCTTCACCGTAAAGATTAGGAAGTGCGTATAAAGCAGAAATGGTAATGGCAAACACAACCATTAAGTACTTCCATAACGGATAACGGTTTAGCACAGCGAGGATCCTCTAGCTGTTTTACAAAGATTTAAGTGTACCTTTTGGTAACACGGCAGAAACGAAGTCTTTTTTGATCACAACTTCATTATTGTTGTTCAATTCAACAGAGATAAAATCGTTATCATCAGCGATTTTAGTGATTCTTCCCACTAAACCACCACTGGTTAAGACTTCATCACCTTTCGCCATTGAGGCCATTAGACTTTTATGCTCTTTCACTCGTTTAGACTGTGGGCGGTAAATCATAAAATAGAAAATTACCGCAAACATGCCAAGCATGATCAGCATTTCGAAACCACCACCCTGTGATGCACCTTCACCTGCTGCGTGCGCTACAGAAATTAGACTCATTGAGAAACGTCCTCTAAGTTATTGTTTGTAATATTTGTAGGTATTGGGCCGCACTAAGACAAATTCAAGCCATGAATAGACCCTTCAGGATAAATCCATCTCAGTGCTTGCCATTACGCTTGTTCGATTTGTAGCGGCGGCACTTCGCGTTGACGGCGTGCGTAAAACGCTTCTACAAATTGATCAAAGCGATCTTCGTCTATCGCTTTACGAATACTTTCCATCAATCGTTGGTAATAACGTAGATTGTGAATAGTATTCAGACGAGCGCCAAGGATCTCATTACAACGATCCAAATGGTGCAAGTACGACTTAGAATAATTTTTGCAAGTGTAACAGTCACAATGCGGATCCAGTGGTGTTGTATCTGTTTTATGTACTGCATTACGGATCTTGATCACACCACCGGTCACAAATAGGTGTCCGTTACGAGCATTTCGTGTTGGCATCACACAGTCAAACATATCGACGCCACGACGTACACCTTCTACTAAATCTTCTGGCTTACCCACGCCCATTAAGTAGCGAGGCTTATCTTCAGGCAGCTGAGGGCAGGTGTGTTCTAAAATACGATGCATATCGGGCTTAGGCTCTCCAACCGCAAGGCCACCGACCGCATAACCATCAAAACCGATTTGTGTTAGTCCTTTCACTGACTCATCACGTAAATCTTCGTATACGCCACCCTGAACAATGCCAAACAGTGAATTGGTATTGTTGAGCTTATCAAAATGGTCACGAGAGCGCTGCGCCCAACGTAATGACATTTGCATCGATTTTTTTGCTTCTTCATGCGTCGCAGGGTAAGGCGTACATTCATCGAAAATCATTACGATATCTGAACCTAAATCTTTTTGGATTTCCATCGATTTTTCGGCATCCATAAAGATTTTGTCACCATTTACAGGGTTGCGAAAATGCACCCCCTCTTCGGTGATTTTACGAATTTCGCCCAAACTAAACACTTGGAAACCACCAGAGTCAGTCAGAATCGGGCCTTGCCAATTCATAAAGTCGTGCAAATCACCATGCATTTTCATCACTTCTTGGCCTGGACGCAGCCAGAGATGGAAGGTGTTACCCAGCAAAATTTCAGCACCCGTTTCTTTAACTTCTTCCGGGGTCATGCCCTTTACTGTGCCATAAGTCCCAACGGGCATAAAGGCCGGGGTTTGTACGGTGCCACGTTCAAAGGTCAACTGACCTCGACGCGCATTACCATTTTTCTTTTTCAGTTCAAACGTTAACTTCACAAAGCCTCCAATGTCAGAGAAACAGTCTGACGATATTAAGGGATCAAGCTTACGCCTGATTTTTTTCAATAAACATCGCATCACCATAGCTGAAGAAGCGATATTTCTGCTCTACCGCATGCTGATAAGCAGCCATAGTGTGCTCATAACCAGCAAAGGCACTGACCAACATAATCAGCGTCGACTCTGGTAGATGAAAATTGGTGATCAATGCATCAATCAATTGATATTGATAACCAGGAAAAATAAAAATATCCGTATCACCAAAAAAAGGCGCTAACGCTGTGCCTTTCGCAAGTGCATCTTGCGCTGCGCTCTCTAAAGAACGCACCGAGGTTGTCCCAACCGCAATCACTCTGCCACCACGAGCCTTGGTCGCTGCAATCGCCGCGACCACTTCTTCTGGTACTTCAACGTATTCAGCATGCATATGGTGATCATGAATATTTTCCACGCGCACCGGTTGGAAAGTACCCGCGCCGACATGCAAAGTCACATAGGCAAACTCAACGCCTTTGGCTTGAATTTGATCCAGTAATGCTTGGTCAAAATGTAGCCCAGCTGTTGGTGCGGCAACGGCGCCCGGCTTTTGATTATAAACCGTTTGATAACGCTCTTTATCGGTTTCTTCATCGGGACGATCAATGTATGGTGGCAAAGGCATATGGCCAATATGGTTTAAGATTTCCAAAACCGTTTGCTGGGCATTAAATCGAATCTCAAACAAGGCATCATGGCGTGCGACCATGGTCGCTAAATATTGGTCCTGCTCACCCAGATACAGTTCCGTCCCCGGTTTAGGCGGCTTGGAACAACGAACATGCGCTAAAATAGAGTGCTCATCGAGCATACGCTCAACCAACACTTCTAATTTACCACCACTGGCTTTACGACCAAATAAACGAGCTGGGATAACACGAGTATTGTTAAAGACTAATAAGTCTCCTGGCTCGATATAATGCAACACATCGGTAAATGTGCCATCAACCCGTTCACCGGTGGTGCCATTTAATCGCAGTAACCGACTATCAGTACGCTGCGCTTTCGGGTAACGAGCGATTAGCTCATCTGGGAGGTCAAAGTGAAAATCTGAAACTTGCATGGCTCTTTCTTAGTTATTGATAAGGTTAGCGACGGTTCATTTCGCGGCGCAACAGTATATACCCAAGCTCCGGCAAGATACAGGATTGTCAGCAGCTAGGATACGTTCCATCGATTAAGGATTGTAATCAAAAGTGACTTAGCGGCTTCTCTGTTGCGATTACCAGTAAAAGCTGACTTAACTCTCAGATATTAACCACAAACAAACCTATACTAAATATCAACAGACCGCGCGCTACGTCACGTTCATTGGCCAGTTAAACTTGGTTACCGATCATCGAAAGGAAAAGGAGTTGGTTATGATCAAAGTTGAAGACATGATGACTCGCAACCCACATACTTTGTTGCGTACCCACACAATAGCCGACGCCCGAAATATGATGGAAGCATTAGATATTCGTCATATTCCTATTGTCGATGCCAATCGCCGGTTATTAGGCATTATTACTCATCGCGATGTATTGGCAGCACAAGAGTCGAGTCTATACAACAAAATTACCGATACCTCACATACCGAAACGACCCCTTTGTATGAGGTCATGCACACGGGCGTCATGTCGGTCGCTCCACAAGCCGGCCTAAAAGAAAGTGCTATCTACATGCAACGGCATAAAGTTGGCTGTTTACCGGTAGTCAACAAAGGCGAGTTGGTCGGGATCATTACCGATAGCGACTTCGTCGCTATTGCGATCAACTTGCTAGAATTACAAGAAAACAGCGAGCCCGACGAAGTCGATACGGATAACGACTTTGAGCAAGACGTTTTGTAGCTGGTCAATAGAATAGATAAATAAAAAGAGCATGGTAATCAATACCCTTGCTCTTTTTAGTTTTGAGATAACTTGCTATCACTCAGACAATTAATTGATGCGATAAATTTATTAAAGTTGCAGTTGTCCCCTGCAACTTTGCGTCATCAGATTATCACCATGCAGAAGTTAGAACTGCTCTTCTTCGGTTGAACCGGTTAGCGCAGTGACTGACGATTGACCACCTTGAATCGTATTGGTCATTTTATCAAAATAACCCGTGCCCACTTCTTGTTGGTGAGCCACAAACGTATAGCCTTTCTCGGCGGCGGCAAACTCTTTACGCTGAACCATTTCAACATAATGACGCATGCCTTCACCTTGAGCATAGGCATGAGCAAGTTCAAACATGTTAAACCACATGTTATGAATGCCAGCTAAAGTGATAAATTGGTATTTGTAGCCCATATTCGCTAATTCTTGCTGGAATTTGGCGATCGTTTCGGCATCCAGGTTTTTCTCCCAGTTAAACGATGGCGAGCAGTTATAAGCCAAGAGTTGATCAGGGTACTGAGCATGAATCGCTTCAGCAAACTGTCGCGCTTCTTCTAAATCGGGTTTAGCGGTTTCACACCAGATTAAGTCGGCGTAAGGAGCGTAAGCCAAACCACGAGAAATCGCTTGATCGATCCCAGCACGAACACGATAGAAGCCTTCAGCGGTACGCTCACCAACAATAAAATCGGCATCATATGGATCACAATCCGACGTTAATAGATCCGCGGCGTTAGCATCGGTTCGAGCAATCACCAGCGTAGTTGTTCCAGCAACATCAGCAGCCAGACGCGCAGCGACCAATTTTTGCACCGCTTCTTGAGAAGGAACCAGTACCTTGCCGCCCATATGGCCACATTTTTTCACCGACGCCAATTGGTCTTCAAAATGAACCCCTGCCGCACCGGCTTCAATCATCGATTTCATCAGTTCATAAGCATTCA
This sequence comes from Vibrio sp. A8-1, assembly GCF_013048685.1. NCBI lineage: Bacteria > Pseudomonadati > Pseudomonadota > Gammaproteobacteria > Vibrionales > Vibrionaceae > Vibrio > Vibrio sp. A8-1. The sequence continues at coordinate 23,227 of NZ_VHTC01000024.1, read as the reverse complement.
GTACGCCGCCAAACCCCGCCTCTGCGTCAGCGACTATTGGTAAAAAGTAATCGATACCCCCTTCATCTTGTGGAGATTTGCCATTTGACCATTGAATTTGATCAGCGCGACGAAACGCATTATTGATGCGTTTAATAACGCTAGGAACCGAATCGACCGGATAGAGCGATTGATCAGGATACATCGTCCCAGCGGTATTATTGTCCGCCGCGACTTGCCAACCTGAAAGGTAAATCGCTTCGATACCAGCCTTAGCTTGTTGAACGGCTTGTCCTCCCGTCAAAGCACCAAGACAGTTAACGTAGCCTTTTTTAGCACTACCGTTTACCAGTTCCCATAATTTATCTGCACCACGCTGGGCTATGGTATTGGCTGGGGTGACTGAGCCCCGTAAATTAACGACATCTTCTGCACTGTATGTCCGCTTAACGTGTTTCCAACGTGGATTCGTTGCCCAATCTTTTTCTAGTGCTTCGATTTGCTGGCGGCGAGTTAATGTCATGTTCTGTCCCTCTTATCATTGGTTTCGCGTGGCTGATGGCACACGCCGATATCGTCCTTTTCGCCACTCACTTCGATTCAGTGAGCTTTGAAGTTCGGTTTCACGTTACTGTTATTTATTATTGGTTAAGACCGTTCTACGCCAAATAGTCGTAGCCCGGGATGGTTAAAAAGTTACCGAGGTCGTCACTGGTGGTGAGACGTTCAATCAATTCAGCTGCTTCGGTAAACCGTCCCTGATCAAAGCGTGCTTGCCCAACTTCAGCTTTAACGACTTCAATTTCTTGAGCTAAGTAATCACGAAATAACGTTTTCGTGACTACTTGTCCGTTATCTAAGGTTTTACCGTGCTGAATCCATTGCCAAATTGAAGCGCGAGAGATCTCTGCGGTCGCTGCATCTTCCATCAAACCATAAATTGGTACACAGCCATTACCAGAAATCCACGCTTCGACGTATTGCAAAGCAACACGAATATTGTGTCGCATGCCTTGCTCGCTCCGTGGGCCATCACAAGGAGCAAGCAGCGCTTCTGCAAGGATTGGCGCATCCGATAAACGAGTCACATCCAATTGATTACGACGCTCACCCAGCACTTGATTGAAGACCTCCATAGCGGTATCCGCTAATCCGGGATGAGCGACCCAAGTTCCATCATGGCCATTCATCGCTTCCAGCATTTTGTCATGACGGATTTTTTCCAGTACTTGAGCGTTAAGCGCAGGATCTTTGGCAGGAATAAAGGCCGCCATGCCTCCCATGGCAAATGCGCCGCGTCGGTGGCAGGTATAGATCAATAAACGTGAGTAAGCATTCAAAAATGGCTTATCCATCGTCACGACTTGACGGTCAGGCAATACGCGATCAGGGTGTTTTTTCAACGTTTTAATGTAGCTAAAGATATAATCCCAGCGGCCACAGTTGAGCCCCACAATGTGTTCTTTAAGAGCAAAGAGGATTTCATCCATCTGAAACACCGCAGGCAGAGTCTCAATCAACACCGTCGCTTTTATCGTCCCGGTCTCTAAACCAAAATAATCTTCGGTAAAATGGAAGACATCACTCCACCATTGCGCTTCTTGATAAGCTTGGAGTTTTGGTAAATAGAAATAAGGACCACTACCTTTTTTCAATAACGCTTTATAGTTATTGAAAAAATACAAAGCGAAATCAAATAAAGCCCCGGGAATCGCTTGCTCAGCAAATAGGACATGCTTCTCTTGTAAATGAAGCCCTCGAACTCGACAAATCAACACGGCTGGATCTTCTTTAAGTTGATAGACCTTATCGTTATCTGGATTACGATAACTGATGGTGCCATTCACCGCATCGCGCAAATTCACTTGTCCATCGAGCAGCTTATCCCAAGCGGGTGACATCGAATCTTCAAAATCGGCCATGAAGACTTTAACGTTGGCATTGAGTGCATTGATGACCATTTTACGATCCGTTGGACCGGTAATTTCCACTCTTCGATCTTGCAGATCATTAGGAATACCAAGGATTTTCCAACTGCCTTCACGAATATCGATGGTTTGCTCTAAAAAATCAGGCAGGTGACCTTGATCAATACGCTGCTGTTGCTGTTCGCGCTCATTGAGTAACGTATTCACTCGCGACGCAAAATGACGACACAGCTCAGCTAAAAAGGTTTGGGCTTCAACAGAGAAAATGGTGCTATGTTCCGAGGATAGAGCCCCATTAACAACTAATTGATCGTGATGCTTAGCGTTTTCAATGGCTGATGACGATTTATCGGGGGTTTGAGCAAGCATGGCATCCTTCCTTAGAGAGTATCTTTATCTGTCATTTGTAAATTTAGAACTACAAAAAACACAGTAAGCGTATAACAATAATATTGGCGAGTTGTGTTTATAAGCCTGACTTAATCCATCAATGGGTCAAAGGTAAGTCAGCACGACACAAACCAATAAACTCAAGACAAACATTACCCTATAAGCCATTACAATTAAAGAGCGAAAGTTAACACATCGTTAAATTCAACGTTTTATTCCGTTTCAAACTATCGTTTATTATTGGCTTAAAAAATGTAATTTATTACGTAATAAAATTACATTAAAAATTAACCTTGAAAGTCGTTTAAAACAGCCGTTCGATAATTAAATCGATCAGCGATATCGTATTTTCAGGGTTCAAGCAGGATAGATAACCGAATGTTGAAACAATGGAATGAGGAAAAGATGTAAAATTAACCATGTGAAGTTTTACTATTTTATGAAAGCTTCAAAACTTCATGGCTGTAAAATTTGACAAAAAAAGATTCACTAGCAGAGTTAAACTCTGTTTAATTAATAAAAAATGGCAAATAAAACTAGAAAAACCGCAAATATACAGAACAGCCAAACGGCTTAACATCATTATGCTCTCCAAACGACTTGGCGCTATTAACCGCTAGCAAGCAAGCCACTGGCAAATTTATCTGGAAAAAACGTCACCAATGCCAATGAGAGCCAAAACTCGCTCTCACTGGCTCCATGAACATAGATAAATGATGGAGTTAGAGTAAACAAACGTCGCTAATATCACAGCAACTTCCAAAACGAAGAGTGTATCGCTGCCATCGTCCCTCCCTTATTTTGTCCTGAGAGGGCGTTATAATAGCTGTGCCACGACTTCGGCAAGCTGTTCAAAAGTTGGCTGGCGAGATGAACCGGGACGCCATACCACACCAATTTCTCGATAAGCCTGCTGACCGGGAGGATCAATAATCACTAAGTTTTGATTGTCTAACAGACCATGTTCAATCGCCATTTGCGGAATAAAGGTCATACCTAATCCGTTGGCCACCATTTGTACTAAGGTATGTAAACTGGTTGCCATAAAAGGATTGATTTTTTCTTTATCGGTTAACTTACAGGCAGATACCGCATGTTCAGTTAAGCAGTGCTCATGCTCTAATAAAAATACCGATTCATTAGGCAGATCATCATAAGTGATAGGTACTCGAATACGGTCCGCCTGCTGACGGCTAATCACCATCCTAAAAGGATCTCGACCAACGATTCGACTCATCATCTGACCGATGTCCATCGGTAAGGCGAGAATTAATACATCGAGCTCTCCGACTCGTAAGGCGTTTAATAGATTAGCGGTCGTATCTTCGCGTAATAATAAGTGTAACTTAGGATAACGTTGGTTAAGCTCTTGCACCAAATCACACAATAAAAAAGGCGCGATCGTCGGAATGCAGCCTAGTTTAAGCTGTCCTTCCATTGGCCCATTTTGACACTGCTGACCTAACTCCAGTAGATCTTTACCTTTCGCCAGTAATTCACGCCCTCCCTTTACCACTTGTTCTCCGGCATAAGTAAAAACCAACGGGCTTTTTTTGTCCGATTTCTCATATAAAGGGCAACCAATCAGAGTCTGCAAATTTTGAATGCCTTTACTCAGTGTCGATTGGCTAACAAAACAGCGTTCAGCCGCTTCACTAAAATGTCGTGTTTCATATAACGTAATCAAATAATGTAGCTGCTTTAAGCTTGGCCATTTATTCATCGTATTCTCTTTATTCTCCACTCAAATAGCTTAAAGCGCGATTTCTCGTACCGAGTAAATTCAGCCCCCAATTCTTATCGCTTTTTTCGATTAACTTAATCTATTTAATTCGCTTTTTTCTATGCCACATGGTGTACTATAGTTTGTCTCGTTTAAATGGACTTGATAAAACATGCTGTTTTATCAAGCATTAACCATCATCTTAGGAGCAAAAAAATGGTACTCGTAGGTCGTCAAGCCCCTGATTTTACTGCTGCAGCTGTTCTTGGTAACGGTGAAATCGTTGAAAACTTCAACTTTGCACAGTTTACAAAAGGTAAGAAAGCCGTTGTTTTCTTCTACCCTCTTGATTTCACTTTCGTTTGTCCTTCAGAGCTTATCGCTTTTGACAAGCGTTTTGAAGATTTCCAAGCTAAAGGCGTTGAAGTGATCGGTATTTCTATCGATTCACAATTCTCACACAACGCATGGCGTAATACTCCGGTAGAAAACGGCGGTATCGGCCAAGTTAAATACCCATTGGTTGCAGATATCAAACACGAAATCGTTAAAGCTTACGATGTCGAGCATCCAGAAGCGGGTGTTGCATTCCGTGGTTCATTCCTGATTGATGAAGAAGGCCTAGTTCGTCACCAAGTGGTTAACGATCTACCTCTTGGTCGTAACATCGATGAAATGCTACGTATGGTAGATGCGCTTAACTTCCACCAAAAGCACGGTGAAGTCTGCCCTGCGCAATGGGAAGAAGGTAAAGCAGGCATGAAAGCCTCTAGTGAAGGCGTAGCTGCATTCCTATCTGAGCATGCTGGTGATCTAGGTAAGAAATAAGTTAATAGGCCACTATCGGCCTATTAATGGCTCGCGCTCAACTCGAGCCACACGGATAAAGGTTAGACACAATAAAAAGCGTTTAACGCATAAGCCAATCAGTCATAAGTAAAGTCATCAAAGCCCAAAGCCACTGGTTTTGGGCTTTTTTCATTCATGCCATCCTCAATAAACGCCAATTCCTAGGCACTCTAAATCACTCACTCACACTATTTAAGGAAAGGTAAAAAGCTTAACTTTACCTCTATTTCAGACCTTAGGTTAACAGACGCTATCGCGGCAGACTGATAAAATCAGCATCAACAACTCAAACCGTTTAAGTGAGAGATCATCATGAATTATGAACTTGAAGTCTGCATTGATAATATCGAATCGCTGCATTATGCCATTCAAGGAGGCGCGACGCGTATCGAACTTTGCTCAGCGTTAGCGTTAGGAGGGCTAACCCCCAGCTATGGCATGATGAAGCAAAGTGCTCGCCTATCAACCATTCCGGTGTATGCCATGATACGCCCACGCCAAGGCGATTTTTTGTATGACCACGATGACATCGCTATGATGTTAGATGACATTGATGCTGCAGCCGAAGCTAAGCTCCAAGGTGTCGTCATTGGGGCCTTAACCGCACAGGGGGAGATAGACGAATCACAGGTCAAGCAACTGGTTACCCGTGCTCAGCAACATGGTTTAGGTGTGACGTTCCATCGAGCAATTGATCAATGTCGGGATTTTCGTCAGGCGCTTGAACTCTTAATTGATTTAGGATGTGAGCGAGTACTTACCTCAGGGCAAGCACCTCAAGTAGAACAAGGTATCTCTGCATTGGCAGACATGGTCTCCCTTGCCAAAGGCAGAATTCGCATTATGGCAGGCGCAGGATTAACCGCGAATAATGTGACGCGGATTATTCAACAAACTGGGGTACAGGAAGTCCACTTATCAGGTAAAAGCGTACGGCCCAGTCACATGCAGCTCAAATCCGCTGCCGCAAAAATGGGCCAAGCGGACGTGGATGATTTTATGATCCCGGTAACGAATCCAACCGCGATTGCTCAAGTCGCTGAACAATTGAGAGGCTTGGTTTAGCGCAACGCATCGTCTATCGATTGTTTGCCTAAGTGACGAACATCTTTACCTTTTACAAAGTAAATAATGTATTCGCAAATATTTTGGCAGCGATCACCGACCCGTTCAATAGCACGAGCCGACCACATCACTTGCAAAATGTGCGGTATATTTTTCGGGTCTTCCATCATATAGGTCATTAACTGACGGATCACCGCTTCGTATTCTTGGTCTAATTTATCATCTTGTTTATGCAAAGCCGCCGCCGCGACCACATCCATGCGAGCAAAAGCATCTAAGACTTGATGCAGCATGGCGATAGCTTGACGGCAGAGTGGCTCTAATGAGACTTGAAAGCGACGTTCTTTATCGGCAGGGCTTTCTATTGCGATATAGGCCATTTTAGTCGCGACGTCACCAATGCGTTCTAAATCGGTAATGGTTTTAATGATGGCCATAATCAAACGCAAATCTTTGGCCGTCGGCTGGCGCTTAGCGATGATTCGCGTGCACGCTTCATCGATTGACACTTCCATTTCATTAACTTGATGGTCATCTCGAACCACTTTGCGTGCTAGCTCGATATCTTCTTTGTGCAGCGCCTGCATCGCCAAAGAGAGTTGCTGTTCCACCAACCCTCCCATGGTCAGTACATGGGTTCGAATCGATTCAAGTTCGACATTAAATTGTCCTGAAATATGTCGGCCTAACTGCATCATGCCATCCTATTTTTTGCTATTTGATTAGCCATATCGACCAGTAATGTAGTCTTCGGTCTGTTTTTTCAATGGAGAAGTAAAAATAGAATCTGTATCTGCATATTCGATCAACTTTCCCATATGAATAAAAGCCGTATGGTCACTGACTCGTGCCGCTTGCTGCATATTGTGCGTCACTATCACCACGGTATATTGTTTTTTCAACTCATGAATCAATTCTTCAATGGTTAAGGTTGAAATAGGGTCCAACGCGGAGGTAGGTTCATCCAACAACAATACCTCGGGTTCAATCGCTATCGCTCTCGCAATGACCAAGCGTTGTTGCTGTCCACCGGATAATCCAAATGCATTTTCGTGCAAACGATGTTTTACCTCATCCCACAAGGCCGCCGCTCGTAATGAATATTCTGCCGCGTCATCGAGTGTCCGACTGTTTTTTATACCTTGTAAGCGTAGACCATAGACCACATTCTCATAAATGGATTTAGGAAAAGGATTGGGGCGCTGAAAGACCATCCCGACTCGGCGTCGCAACGTCGGCACATCGACATCACTGTCATAGACATTTTTACCATGCAATTTCACAGCGCCTTCAACTCGACAACCATCGACTAAATCGTTCATTCGATTAATACAGCGTAATAACGTCGACTTACCACAACCTGAAGGACCAATAAATGCCGTCACCTGCCCTTTGGGAATACGCATCGAAATTCCATTTAAAGCACGAGTCTGTTGGTAATACAAACTGAGTTCTTCAATAGTAATCGCGGTTTGCTGATCCGTTAAATGATGAACATCTAAGGGAGGCTGATAACCTAATGTTTGCTCAACAGAAAACATATTTAATCTTGTCCTAAGGTTCGGTATTTTTCACGCAAGTTATTGCGAATATGAATGGCGGTTAAGTTCAACATCACGACCACGGTCACCAGTAAAAAGGCCGTGGCATACACTAAGGGGCGAGCAGCTTCAATATTGGTGGTTTGAAAACCAACATCGTAAATGTGAAATCCCAAATGCATAAACTTGCGCTCTAGATGTACAAAAGGAAACTCGCTATCGACAGGTAAATTCGAGGCTAGCTTAACCGCACCGACTAACATCAAAGGAGCCACTTCGCCAGCGGCGCGAGCAATCGCAAGAATCAACCCAGTAATCATCGCTGGACTGGCCATCGGCAGCACTATCCGCCAAATGGTTTCAAACTGCGTTGCCCCTAACGCTAATGAACCATAACGCACTGATGGCGGAATGCGTGTTAACCCCTCTTCGGTGGTCACAATCACCACCGGTAAGGTAAGCACCGCTAACGTTAATGCCGCCCACAATAATCCCGGCGTACCAAAGGTGGGGGCTGGTAAACTATCGGCATAAAACACATTATCAATACTTGCGCCAATCGTATACACAAAAAAGCCCAGCCCAAATACCCCATAAACAATCGATGGCACACCCGCAAGGTTGATCACCGCGACACGAATTAAACGCGTAAAGGTGTTGTCTTTAGCATATTCATGCAGGTAAACCGCAGCAATAACACCCAGTGGCATCACAATCACAGACATGATCAATACCAACAATACGGTGCCAAAAATGGCGGGAAAGACCCCACCTTCAGAATTCGAGTCGCGAGGCGAGTCGGATAAAAAATCCCACAAATGCTTCAGCCAGCGAATCACTTTCTCGGCATGGGTCATTTCATTGGGATACCAATAATCGAGCACCTGACTCATTGGGATACCAATCGTATCACCAGCCATATCTTGCAATAAGAGTCGCTGATCATCCAATGTTGCCCTTAAACTTTCTAATCGTTGCTCAGCTTCGGCCAGCTCACTCACCCATTGCTGCTCTTTTTGCTGGCGCTCTGCACGCTGGTTAGGGGTTTGTTTTAAAGAACTGGGATCTGAGAGACGAAGCGTCGTTAACTGATGAGCCAGTTCACGAATGCGCGGTCGAACTTGCTGCTCGATCTCCGCTCTTATCTGCTGAGTCTGCCCAAAAACGGTTGCTAACCACTGAGAGGGACTTAAAGAATTATCTTGACTGATGAGTGTCGATTCAAAACCAATCGGCTTACCATAAAACTGCCCGTCATGGGTTCGTTGCAAGACGACCCAACCATGAGCAAGGGTCGCCGGTGACAATTTAATATCAAGAATCGACAAAAAATCAGCCTGATAAATGTCTCGATTAGCCACCTTAATGTTTAATCGTTGCACGTGGCCTTGCGCAATCGCGTCTTCAGGTAGGCTTATTCCCATCTCAAGAAGATGATTGACCGTCACCTTTTCTCGAGCATAGAGCTGCCCAACTAAAGTATGACCATCTTCAGTTTGCCATTGATAGAGCGGCGCTGGCCAAAAATAAATTAATCCTTTCCAGCCAATTAATAACAATAAGCCTAATACAGAGATCAAACTGATGCTAACGGCGCCAGCCGTCAGCCAAATCCAAGGAGAGCCAGATTGAAATTGCTGGGTCAGTTTCATTTACGTGCTCCCGATTACAATGAACGATATTTGGCGCGTAAGCGCTGACGCACCCACTCGGCAAAGGAGTTAACGATAAAAGTAAAGACAAACAACAATAACGCCGCTAAAAACAGCACTCGATAATGAGAGCTCCCCACCGCAGACTCAGGTAGTTCAATCGCAATATTGGCTGAAATGGTGCGCATGCCTTGTAAAATATTCCAATCAAGAATAGGCGTATTTCCTGTCGCCATCAGTACGATCATGGTTTCGCCAACGGCTCGCCCCAACCCCATCATGATTGCCGAAAAAATTCCTGGGCTGGCAGTCAATAACACGACATGGGTTAAGGTTTGCCATCCAGTCGCTCCTAGAGCTAATGAACCATCCGATAAATGTTTCGGAACCGAGAAAATCGCATCTTCTGCAATGGTAAAAATTGTTGGGATCACGGCAAATCCCATCGCAATCCCCACAATTAACGCATTACGCTGATCAAAACCAATGCCTCTTTGATCCAAAAAGAGCAGTACATCTCCGGCAAACAAGACTTGTTCGATGAGATGACTAAAAGAGAGCGTCAATGCCATGATAACGATCATTAATGGCACTAAGATCAGTGCTTGCCAACCGGAAATGTCATACCCCAAATAACGTTTAGGTAACCAAGACCAGATAACACCCATCATTAACGTCGAGATGGGTAAACCGATTAAAAGTGTGACTACCGCTGCTAAATTGTTTTCTACGATAGGCGCAAACCATAGCCCAGCGAGAAAGCCAATGATCACCGTCGGAAGCGCCTCCATCAATTCAATGGTCGGCTTCACCACTCGACGCATCGCGGGTTTCATAAAATAAGCGGTATAAATAGCGGCAAACACCGCTATCGGCACGGCAAATAGCATGGCATAGAAAGCCGCTTTCAATGTACCAAACGCAATCGGCACTAAACTTAATTTAGGTTCAAACTGCTCATTCGCCGCGGTTGACTGCCACACAAACTGCGGCTCTGGATAGCCTTCATACCAGACTTTTTTCCATAGTGCCGAAAAGGAAATCTCAGGGTGAGGATTATCCAATTCAATGACCTGAACGATTCCATCGTCCCAAGTGGCAATATAACGCTCGTTATTCGACATCACCGCTAGCGTCGGCGCTTTAGGAAAAACCCGCTCAAACAACACCAGCTTTTCACTGGTGGTATAATGACTTTGTAGCGTGCCATTAGGATAAAAAGTATAAAAACCTTTACGCTGAGTATCCGTGAGCAAAAGCTGAATAGACGGTGCCAGCTGAAAATCACGAATCGACTGCAACTGGCGTTGACCTTGCTGTAAAACATCAAACCATTGGCTAACAACGCCATTCTCGTAAGTAATCAGCAGCGAGTAAGCGCCGGATAACAAGGTCATATTCGTTACTAAACGCTGCGGCTGACCGCGACTAAGATCCACTTGTTCACGCAGACGATACGCTTCACCATCACGCTGAATAACCGCCAATTGCGAGCCGGTACGTAAGTAAATCGTCTGGCCATCTGGAGTAATAAGCAGTTGATCCAGTTGCGCGTACCGAGTCGGTAATACCGTTTCTGCCATGGCTAAAGGCGCTTGTCGCGCCAGCCAACGAATCATTACCCGTTGGTCAGCCAAATAACTGACCGTATAAAGATAGTCAGCCGTTAGCGCAAAGTTGAACTGCTCAATCACCGCTTCCTCTGGTGCTGCAACCAGCGTAGATTCGGTGCTTAATGACTCCAGCACAGGGGTAAACTCTCGTCGCTGTTGAGTTATTGAATAATCAAACCGAGGACGAAAAAGATGCACCTGATGCGCAGCATCCAAAACCGCATACCACCCGTCTTGTGCCGTACTGGCTTCTATTTTAACAGGAACAAAAGACAAAGGCTGTCGCCATAACGGCTGATCACTCGGTTGCTTTAGCGCCCAAAATTCCGCTTCACCATATTGATCGACCACGAACAGATGCTCACCATAATCATCCATCGCCAGTACCTGAGGCTGCACAGAAGAAATCGGCTGTTTAGCAAAGTTGGCATCAAGCTTGGCATCTGCAAAAAGTGGTAGGGTGACCAACGCCAAATAAACAAAAATTAAAATCAGAGCCGCTAAGACTCCAACCCCACCACAGGTTACCGCAAAGCGAACGCAACGATCTTTCAAGCGTCGTTTATGATCTCGTTGCTGTAATGAAAATTCACTGTGGGGCATCAATTCACTCTATCCTTGTTATCTTGAGGGGGCGGCCGAGCTTAGAAAGCGGTAGTGACCAACAGCACGGAGAGTAAGAATAAGATCGCGAGCGCAAGAAGCGCATCAGAATAACCAGCCGCTTAACTATGTGAAGCGTTTCATACTTTATGGTGCTACAGGGTATACTATTTCAAATACGTGACGGTTATATTACAGCGCAGATAAGCAACTGAAAACAAAACCACTCTATATCAACTCAATTTGTAATAATTATGTCATATCATCGCTTTAGTTTGCACAATGATCATTGCGATTGGCTTATCTACAAATAACGTCGATCGTCAGATAGACGGCAGTCCGTCGCCATGAGTATAGATAAACGATGTGATTGAGATGACGTAAATTATAAACTAGGCAACAGATAAGCATGGCGGAAACCGACGCATCATCTCGTCAAGGTTTTCGAGCTTAAGCAAAAGAAAGGAATCCATGAGTACCGAAAAGTTGTACATCGACAAAGAATTAAGTTGGCTTTCGTTTAATGAGCGTGTGTTGCAAGAAGCGGCAGATAAAACGGTACCATTGATTGAAAGAATTCGTTTTTTAGGTATTTTTTCTAATAACTTAGATGAATTCTATAAAGTCCGTTTTGCCGATGTCAAACGGCGAATTTTAATCAACCGTGAACAAGGCGTAAAAGATAGCTCCAAGCATCTACTGAGTAAAATGCAGAGCAAAGCGTTTAAACTGAACCAAGATTTTGATCGTCTATACAGTGAATTGATTGTCGAAATGGCCCGGCGGCGGATTTTTTTAGTCAATGAGACCCAACTCGATCCCTTACAGCAAAAGTGGATCAGTAAATATTTTCATAAAGAGGTGTTACCCCATATTACTCCGCTATTGCTGCGTGATGATATTGATGTATTGCAATTTCTTAAAGATGAGTACGCTTACATTGCCGTTGAGCTTAAAAAAGACCAGCAATCAAGCTATGCCCTGCTCGAGATCCCAACCGATCACTTACCTCGCTTTGTCATGTTACCTGAGCAAAAAGGCAAAGGACGCAAGACCATTATTTTGCTCGATAATATTATTCGTTACTGTTTAGATGATATTTTCCGTGGCTTTTTTGATTACGACACGCTTCACGGCTACGCAATAAAAATGACTCGAGATGCAGAGTACGATTTACGCCGCGAAGTTGAGTACAGTTTACTCGAACAATTATCAGAAGGCTTAAGTCAGCGACTGACCGCGATGCCCGTGCGTTTTATCTACGAACATGATATGCCTGAAGCCATGCTGACGTTTTTATGTGAAAAACTCAAAATTTCTTATTATGATAGTCTGCTTCCCGGTGGTCGTTATCACAACTTTAAAGACTTTATCGCGTTTCCCAATGTTGGGCGCGATTACTTAGAAAACCGTACATTACCACCTCTCAAATGTGCTGATTTCGATGGTTACTTAAACGCGTTTGATGCCATTCGTAGCCAAGACATCTTACTCCACTACCCTTACCATCGCTTTGAGCATATCACCGAGTTAGTGCGCCAAGCCTCGTTTGATCCCAAAGTGATCAGTATTAAAATCAACATTTATCGGGTAGCTAAAAACTCTAAATTGATGAATTCGTTGATCGATGCAGTGCATAACGGTAAACGTGTCGTCGTGGTCGTCGAGCTGCAAGCGCGTTTTGATGAAGAAGCCAATATCGAATGGTCCCGGATCCTCACTGAAGCGGGCGTTGACGTGATTTTTGGTATCCCAGGAATGAAAATTCATGCCAAGTTACTGTTGATTACTCGTCGAGAAGAGAGTGAATTAGTGCGCTATGCACATATTGGTACCGGGAATTTCCATGAAAAAACCGCACGGATTTATACTGACTTTTCTTTACTCACCGCCGATCATGAACTCACCAATGAAGTGCGTAGTGTGTTTGCGTATATTGAAAATCCATTTCGCCCGATTAAATTTACTCACTTACTGGTTTCACCGCGAAATAGCCGTACCCAGTTGTATCGGTTAATTGATAGTGAAATTGCCAATGCCCGTAACGGTAAGAAGGCTGAAATCATGGTTAAAGTGAATAATTTGGTTGATAAAGGATTGATCAATAAACTCTATGGTGCGAGCAGCGCGGGCGTTAAAATAAAAATGATCATTCGCGGTATGTGTTCATTAGTTCCCGGTGTTGCAGGAGTCAGTGATAACATTAGTATTATTAGTATTGTTGATCGTTTCTTAGAGCATCCACGAGTACTGATCACCCATAACGATGGCGACCCTTTAGTCTATATCTCTTCGGCTGACTGGATGACACGTAACCTCGATCATCGGATTGAAGTAACCACACCCATTCGTAGCCCACGTTTAAAACAACGGATCATCGATATCATTAATCTCCAGTTTACCGATACCGTCAAAGCTCGAGTTATCGATAAAGAGATGAGTAACCGTTACGTCAAACGCGGCAATCGGAAAAAAATACGTTCACAATTGGCTATTTACGACTACCTTAAACAAATAGAAAAAGAAACACGCAAACCCAAAGGAAACCTTGAGCCACATGAAAACCCACTCTGAGATCTCTTCTCCAGACAGTAGCGAATCGACCAGCCGAGAAATCGCGGCGATTGATCTTGGCTCAAATAGCTTCCATATGGTGGTCGCAAAAGTCGTTGAACAAGATTTACAACTGATCAGCCGCCATAAACAACGGGTGCATTTGGCATTAGGCTTAGATGAACAAAAAAATCTGGATCACGCCTCCATTGAGCGAGGGTTAGCCTGTTTAGCCATGTTTGCCGAGCGGCTCCAAGGGTTCAAAGTCGAGAATGTCCGTATCGCGGCCACCCACACCTTACGTCAAGCTAATAACGCTCACCTTTTCTTACAACGAGCGTTAGAGGTGATGCCTTTTCCTATCGAAATTATTCCTGGCAGTGAAGAGGCGCGATTGATTTATCTTGGTGTAGCTCATACTCAACCGCAAGCAGACTCTATGCTGGTCGTCGATATTGGCGGTGGAAGTACGGAGCTGATCATCGGTAAAGGCTTTGAAGCTGAATTGGTTAACAGCAAACAGATGGGCTGTGTCAGTTACACTGAACGCTTTTTTACCAATGATAAACTGTCCAAGAAAAAGTTTGCTCAAGCGATTTTATCGGCGGAACAAAAACTCGAGTCCATGGCCAGTAAATATCGTAAAAAAGGCTGGCAGCGTGCGTTTGGCTCATCCGGTACCGTCAAAGCTATCCATGAAGTATTGATTGGCTTAGGCTACGACGATGGCGTGATCACCCAAGAACGGCTACATAAATTAGTCGATAAGCTGTGTGAGTCTAATCAAATTGCGGATATTCAATTAACCGGACTGACTGATGATCGTAAACCGGTCTTTCCTGCCGGAGTTGCCATCTTAACCGGTGTCTTTAATGCATTAAAGATCAAGGAAATGCATTTTTCCGATGGCGCATTGCGCGAAGGCTTACTGTATGAAATGGAAGATAGGTTCAAGTACGACGATGTCCGTTTACGCACGACAGAAAACTTAGCGGTCAAACACTTCGTTGATTTAGAGCACGCGGCAAAAGTTAAGGGCTACGCTAAAGAGTTTTTGAGTCAAGTTAATGACGAATTAGGACTCAAAGCCAACAGTGATTTATTTGCGCTACTAGAATGGGCTGCGCTACTCCACGAAGTTGGCCTTAGCATCAGCTTACAAGCCTTTCATCGTCACTCCGCTTACATCTTACAGCACACCAATATGCCAGGGTTTAACAGTGAACAACAAAGGGTGCTCGCCACGCTGGTTCGCTTTCAACGTAAAGCTCTTAAGCTTGGTGAAATGAGCGATTTCTATCTCTATAAGAAAAAACACATCATCGGCCTTATCCGCGTGTTACGGTTAGCGATTGTCCTAAATGGACAGCGCAATGATGATCCACTTCCCGAGATTCGCTTAAGTGCCAAAGAAGATCGGTGGCAATTAACATGCAGTGATCCGGCTTGGCTTGAAAACAACAAACTGCTGCACATCGATTTACTCAGTGAACAAGCCTATTGGCATAAAGTTGGTTGGACGTTAACGTTTTAAATCAAGCGGGTCAAAGCCTAGATTTTACTGCTGGCATGCGCGGTAAACACGGATCACTGAATCCCCACTTTGGCCAATTCTTGCTGCGCGACCTCAGCAGAAATGGCTAAGTAACCTTCTTTGCTAACCAGATCTTGTCCCTGCTTAGAAAAGATAAAACGCACAAATTCTCTTTCCAGCGGCATTAATGGCCGCCCTGGGTGTTTGTTAACGTACAAATACAGATAACGAGATAAAGGGTATTCACCAGACAAAATATTATCGTGTGAGGGATAAACGTAATCTCGTCCTTGGCGAGCAATCGGGACCAGTTTCACTCCAGAAACACGATAGCCTACCCCAGAATAGCCTAATGCATTAATCGATGAAGCGACCGACTGCACCACAGAGGCTGAACCCGGCTGTTGATTGACATGGGCTTTAAAATCACCGCCACACAACGCGGTTTGCTTAAAATAGCCGTACGTTCCCGATACCGAATTACGTCCAAACAACTGCATGCGTCGCTGTGCCCACGAGTAATCTAGACCTAATTGTGACCAACGGTTGATCGATTCTGTGGCTCCGCAACGTAACGTTACTGAAAAAATCTGATCGAGCTCGGTAAAATTCAACCCCTCGATGGGATTATCTCGATGAGCAAACACACCAATCGCATCAATCGCAATCCGTAACTCAGTCGGCTTGTAGCCATGGGTGCGTTCAAACGCTTCAATCTCACGTAGACGCATTGGTCGACTCATCGGTCCAAATTGCGCTGTTTCTTCCGTTAAGGCTGGAGGTGCCGTCGATGAGCCTGATGCTTGTACTTGAGCATTAACATTAGGATACAGCTCATTAAACGCTTCTGCCCAAAGTGTTGTCAGCCCGGCAAGAGTATCCGAGCCCACAGAAAGGACACTCCCCGATATACCCGGTACGCGATGATAATCGGTGAGTGATTGCGCTGCTCCTGAACTGAACGGAAAACTCGCCATCATCACCATCAACCAACGTCTTAATTGCATTTCACCACCAAACGTTTCGGTAACACAAACGAGAAACAGCTCCCAACGCCAACCTCACTGCGAATATCTAAATGGCTATCGTGATGGGAAAGCGCATGTTTGACAATCGCCAACCCCAGACCACTACCACCGGTATCGCGTGATCGCGCTTTATCCACTCGATAAAAACGCTCGGTTAAGCGATGCAAATGCTGAGCCGCAATCCCTTCACCACGGTCTTCCACTTCAAACAACGCCCCTTGTTCAGTATTTTGCCAGCGAACCTGAATCTCTGCGCCCGCTGGGGTATATTTCACGGCGTTATAAACTAAATTAGAAATAGCGCTACGCAGTTGGTCTTCATCGGCTAAGACTTTAAGCTGTTTATCCACAGTAAAACGAATCTGATGAGCCTGTTCACCACTTAAACTTAACGCTTCTTTTTCTAACACCTCAAGCATCGCTGGGACATCAACTTCTTCATCCAACTCATGAATGGGCGAAGCCTCAATTTTCGATAAGGTGAGCAATTGATTAACTAAACTCGACATCCGATTCAACTGCTCGGTCATCACTCCGTGGGCTTTCGGCCACATTGGACCGAGTAGCAGATCTGGGTCTTCCGTCATTTCTAAGTAACCTTGCAGTACCGTCATTGGCGTGCGTAACTCATGCGATACATTAGCAAAAAAGTTTCGTCTCATGCCTTCAAGCTGCTTCACCTGAGTCACATCACGTACGACCATTAAATGTTCACCTTCGGTATACGGCACGATACGTAGCTCTAAAGATCGCTCAACATTCAATGGCGAGTGCATGGTCAACGGTTCTGAAAAATCATTTTTCTGCAGATAATTGATAAAACCTGGCGTGCGGATCAAATTGGAAATCGGCTGTCCAGCATCATCGGGCCAACGAAATCCCAACAAATGCTGCGCTAAGCGGTTGCACCACACAATATTGCCTTCTGCACGAAACACCACCACCGCATCAGGTAACGATTCTGCACCATTACGAAAACGGCGAATTAAATTGGTGAGCTCTTTGCGCTTTTTGCGTTGCCGCTGCTGCAAACGATAAATACCATTAAACAGCGACTCCCAATTCCCTGAACCAGAAGGGGGTGTTAAGCGCTTTTCATCCCACAACCAAGCCGAAAATCGCACTTGATTATGCAAATGCCAAACCAGCTGTAATGCCGTTGCCGCTAACAGCAACCAAGGCATATGCCCAAATACCCAGCCAACAATCAGCCAGGGAAGGTAAAAAAAAGCCAGCTCCCAGGCCAGCTTTTTCCAAGTTAATCGTTCAACCATAATACTCCACAACGGGCCGACTTAAGCTTTGGTTGAAAACCGGTAGCCAGCGCCACGCACGGTTTGAATCAGCTTATCATGCCCGGCATCTTCTAAAGCTTTACGCAAGCGGCGAATGTGCACATCCACCGTACGATCTTCAACATAGACATTGGTGCCCCAGATGTTATTCAGCAGTTGCTCTCGACTGTATACGCGCTCTTGGTGAGTCATAAAAAAGTGCAGCATCTTAAACTCGGTCGGTCCCATCTCTAGCGCCATATCATCAGCGGTCACTCGGTGAGACACCGGATCCAATTTTAAACCTTGCACATCAATGACATCTTCTAATGAGGTAGGAGTAACACGGCGAATAACCGCTTTTAAACGCGCAATCAACTCTTTCGGTGAAAACGGTTTGGTAATGTAATCATCCGCTCCTACTTCTAAACCACGAACTTTATCTTCTTCTTCACCCCGAGCGGTCAGCATGACAACCGGAATGTTACGTGTTAACTCTTCACGTTTCATGTGTTTGATAAAGTTAATCCCGCTACCGCCGGGTAGCATCCAATCGAGCAGAACAAGATCGGGGAAAGGTTCAGCGAGCTTAGTCACCGCGCTATCATAATCTTCAGCTTCCACTGCTTGATAGCCTTTTTGTTCAAGCACAAAACACAACATTTCACGAATGGGTGCTTCATCCTCAACAACCAGAATCCTTCTAGACATAATTGAATAACCTTTGTTATTAATCAACGCTATGCATTATGGGAAATGATTATGACACTTTTGTGACCTTTGCAAACTAATTTTCATATAAAGTTCACGCTTGTGTACGGTTTACGAGATGATTAGCATGACCAAACTCCGCTAACCAATCGTCATTTCGTGTCGTAAGAGTATAAGACATTAATCGTCAATTCCCCTATCATAGACGAATTGTGAACAACCAAAAGAAGCGCACTATGTGGTTTAAAAATTGTATGGTGTATCGCGTCAATCGTGATATTCCCTTTAATGCGGATCAACTGGAAACTCAACTAACGGAATTTCGTTTTAGCCCTTGCTCTAGTCAAGACAAACAGAAGTTTGGCTGGGTGCATGCCCTTGGTAAACATGGCGATATGATGACGCACGTTAGTGATGGACGAATACTGATTTGCGCCAAAAAAGAAGAAAAAATGCTCCCAGCGTCGGTGATCAAAGAGTCTTTGAATGCCAAAGTCGACACCATTGAGACGCAAGAAGGTCGACCACTCAAGAAAAAAGAGAAAGAGACCTTAAAAGAAGAAGTCATGATTGATTTGCTGCCGCGAGCCTTCACTCGTAGCCATTATACCTACGTACTCATCATGCCTAAAGAAGGGTTAATTCTGGTCGATGCTAGCAGCTATAAAAAAGCCGAAGATGTTCTGGCTCTGCTGCGCAAAACCATGGGCAGCTTACCCGTTGTACCAGCAATTCCTGAAGTCGCGGTCGAAACCACATTGACTCAATGGGTCAAGGATGGCAACGTACCACAAGGCTTTACGCTCTTAGAAGAAGCAGAGTTAAAATCCACCTTAGAAGATGGCGCAACCATCCGTTGTAAAAAGCAAGAGCTGACCAGTGATGAAATCATCAGTCATATTGCCGCTAATAAAGTGGTGACTAAGTTAGCGCTCAACTGGCAAGAGCGGATCAGTTTTATTCTGGCCGACGATTGCAGCTTAAAGCGTTTGGTATTTAGTGATGAGCTCAAAGATCAAAACGAAGATATTCCAAGAGAAGACCAAGCGGCGCGATTCGATGCGGATTTATCGTTAATGTGTGGTGAATTTTCTGCTCTATTACCTAACTTATTTGATGTATTAGGCGGCTTACCGTCAAACGACGCCTAACGGCCTATTCAGGCTGGTATCTCCAGCCTGAATCCTTTCTCTTCATCCTTCCACGACAAGACCAAGACGCCAAGGGATAATAACCTGAAAAAGAGTATGGTCACCGCTTACCTTTTGACGTAAAATTTGCGCCCTTTCCAATACCATGAGGTGGTATTGGCCTGACTTGAAATCAGATTGAGAAGCTAATAATGAGTACAACATCCCCTTTCGTTCCTGAGCTACTGTCACCTGCCGGTAGTCTAAAAAATATGCGTTATGCCTTTGCTTACGGCGCAGATGCTGTTTATGCCGGCCAACCGCGTTACAGCCTACGCGTACGTAATAACGAGTTTAACCACGAAAATCTGCAAATCGGCATTAACGAAGCGCATGCACTGGGTAAAAAATTCTATGTGGTGTGTAATATTCAACCACACAACTCAAAATTAAAAACCTTTATTCGCGATTTAAAACCGGTTATCGACATGGGACCGGATGCATTAATTATGTCCGATCCCGGCCTGATCATGATGGTACGTGAAGCGTTTCCTGAGATGGCGATTCATTTGTCAGTCCAAGCTAATGCGGTTAACTGGGCAACGGTTAAGTTTTGGTCAACCCAAGGTGTCGAACGCGTAATATTATCTCGCGAGCTGTCACTAGAAGAGATCGAAGAAATTCGCCAACAATGCCCAGAGACTGAGCTAGAAATATTTGTTCATGGCGCACTGTGCATGGCCTATTCGGGCCGCTGTTTATTATCAGGCTACATGAATAAACGAGACCCGAACCAAGGTACTTGCACCAACGCTTGCCGTTGGGAGTACAAAGTTGAAAAAGGCCAAGAAGATGCGTCAGGGCAAATTGTCGAACAGTTCGATCCAAGCGCCGCCCAAGCGATTGAAGTACAAGCAGAGCGTCCAGATAACACCTTGGGATTAGGTAAACCGATTGATGACGTCGTTCTGCTGTCTGAAAGCCATCGTCCTGAAGAAAAAATGGCGGCGTTTGAAGATGAGCATGGTACGTATATCATGAACTCAAAAGACTTACGTGCCGTTCAGCACGTTGAACGCTTAACCAAAATGGGCGTTCATTCGCTCAAAATTGAAGGTCGTACTAAGTCATTCTATTACTGCGCCCGAACGGCTCAAGTTTATCGTAAAGCGATTGATGATGCCGTCGCTGACAGACCATTTGATGACAGCCTAATGGGCACCTTAGAAAGCCTCGCGCATCGCGGCTATACCGAAGGTTTTCTACGTCGTCATACTCATGATAGCTACCAAAACTATGACTATGGTTACTCTGTCTCCGATAGTCAGCAATTTGTCGGTGAGTTTACCGGTAAACGCCGTGGTGATTTAGTTGAAGTGGAAGTGAAGAACAAGTTCTGTGTCGGTGACAGTCTTGAGTTGATGACCCCTAAAGGCAATATCATTTTTACTCTTGAAATGATGGAAAACCACAAGTCGCAAGCCATTGATGATGCAAAAGGTAATGGTCACTTCGTATTTATTCCTATGCCTGAAGACTTAGATCTTGAGTACGCGTTATTAATGCGTAACCTCAATGCCGGTCAAGATACTCGCAACCCAACAGGCAAATAATCATGGCACTATTGATCACAGACAAATGCACCAACTGTGATATGTGTGAACCAGAGTGTCCAAACGGCGCCATTTCGATGGGTGAATACGTTTATGAGATTAACCCAGATTTATGTACCGAGTGCAAAGGACACTATGATCAACCGACCTGTCAGTCGGTGTGTCCGATCAATAACTGTATTATTACGGATCCTCAACACATTGAAAGCGAAGAACAACTGCTAGAAAAATTTGTTATCCTTCAAGGATTAGCTTAGCTATTTTTTTAGTGGTTGCTTGATAAAAAAATCCGCCAGTGAAGGCGGATTTTTATTACTGATTAATTCAACTTATTTACTTAGCGACGGCGACGGAACCACCCTGCCAAGCCGATTAACATCAGTCCAACTAAACCTGTGCTGCCTGCTTCTAGGTCATTTCTCTGGTACTCAAAAACCAGTAACACAGGATCATGATCTGAAGAACGATAATGAGTAATAGTTAATTCCCCATTGTCATCATGATGGAAATTTTGCCAATGACTACCTTTATGTGGGCGACCATTATTTTGCTTACTATAATCGTACAATGGTGATTCGATACTATTAATACGCCAGTCAATCGCATCCACTAAACGGTCACGTAACGATAAAGAAATTAAAGCATGATCAAGTGAACCTAGTTCATCGTTAAATGAGTAACTCCAGCTCTTTGGACGATCAAATTTCTTATCTTTATAAGGTACTGCATTGATATAGCCAAAGGTACGATCAATACGAACACCACTCAAATCACTAAATTGCGGACGATCATCAATATAAGTATCTCGGCCGGCATAGATAATTTTACCCGTTGGATTGTCAGTTAATACCAAGATTGGATCTTCCATTGCGTACGAGTTCAAATCACCAAGAATGACTTTGTCACCTGGAATTTTCTCTAACTGCTTACCTAATTCATAAGCAGCAGCGACGCGAAAACGTTCACACTGTCCTTGAAAATCATCATCAGGCAAACGATTTTTATTACGATCCTTAGGATCAAAAGTTTTCAAAAAAGCATCGAGTTCTTCACCCGTTGGCCAATCATCAATACAATTTGAGCCTTTAGACTTAAAATGATTCGCTGATATAGTTAAATGGTTATCTGTATTGTTCACAAGAAATGTAGCAGTAAGAGCATCTCGTTGTGAAGCTTTTCCACTACTTATTGGACGACCTTGGCCATTGCGAAATACATCTCCTGTTTTAGGGTCTAAAATGGATTCAGCATTCTGCTTTGGTAAGGGTATTACCTTAGAATCAAGCAAAGTTACTTTATTTGGTCGATAGATAATAGCATTAGTAATTGCATCTGTACCGATATGGTCCTGATGGTCAGAAACTAAGTCATTATTTGAATCGATAGCGACAAATTGATACACATTGTTATCGGTATTGTCATTACAGCGATAACGATCATTTAACTCATTTACTAATTGTGCAATCGCTGACTTTTTACCAAACCCATTATTCTCCATTTCTAGCAGGCCAACAATATCAGCATTCATTCGATATAGTGCTTCAATGATTTTAGCTTGTTGTAATTCAAACTCCTCAATATCTGAAGCACCTCGATTACTACCATAATTATTAGGATCACCTGAAAAAGGAGAATTAAAATAATTTAAGACATTTTTAGAGCCTACAACCAATGGGAAGTAACCTTCATTTTCACGAGGATAACTCCCATTATTTAAATTAAACTTATGATGTTGACCATCAAGTTCAATTGTATATTCAGGGAAATCAGTCCGCTTAATATCATTACGTTTAAAATTACTACTAGTTACCAAAGTCTCAGACTCAGGAATAACTAAACGATACTCACCACGGGTATAAACCAACATCCCAGAAATATCCATTACGCTATCATTAACAAGAATAACGTTCTGGTCTGAGGAATCCCCTGATGATTTTAAGAAAAATCATCAATTTAAGCTGGATACACATCTTGTCATGTGATCAAATGATTTCGCCAAAAAACAACAACCAGACAACAAGATGTGCGAACTCAATATCCT
>NZ_VHTC01000023.1:0-58346 GCF_013048685.1 Vibrio sp. A8-1 | reverse complement strand
ACTTCAGCAGGTCTCTGCTTATAAATGGCTGCGTGAAATCGTCGAACATCACATGTTGAAAGTTGATTATCAGGCGCCAGTATTTTTAGCGTAAACCGTCGTCAATAGCTCGTGGGTGAATAGTTACAATTTTATTACTGAAATCTATCCGCCCTTTAATTATGAAGAACAAGGGAGATTAACGGGAATCGCTATTGATGTGCTTGAATCAGCCTCAGAAGCCGTCAATGACCCTGTCAAACGCGAAAGCGTACAACTTCAACCATGGGCGAGAGGTTACGCTGCGGCGTTAGAAACGCCAAATACAGTTCTATTTTCCATGACACGTACTGAAGCTCGAGACAACCTCTTTAAATGGGCGGGGCCGATTGTCGAAAGTCGAGTCGTGCTCTGGGCACCAAAAGCCAAAGGCATCAAAATTTCCACACCGAGCGATCTCAATAATTATCGCGTGGGTGTGGTGAGAGAAGATATCGGTGAGCAACTGCTGCGTAATCTCGCGGTCAATCCTAATGCGTTAAGACCTTCAGCATCACCGGAAATGGTCGCAAGGCAATTGGATGCTAATCGCATCGATCTGTGGGCTTATGGCGATAATGTCGGTGTATTTATTATGCGTGAACAAAATATCGATCCCAGTCTGTACGAAATCGTCTACGTACTACATGAATCGCAAACCTATTTCGCGTTCCATAACAGTACTAACGATCAATATGTTGAAAAACTGCAGAACGGAATTAATCTCATCAAAGAGAGCGGTAAGCTCGATGAAATCATTGCCGGTTACCGTTAATACTATCAATCCGCACTTCATCACTTGAAGAGAATACTTCTTCAATCTCTTCAAGTGATCACCTTTGATACAAAGTGGCGTTTTCCCTACTCAAACGACACCAGTGTTTTATTAGGATAATGAGGTCTTCGTATGAAAGTCACATCACTTTGTTTAACCGTATTACTTACTTTTCTGAGCTGGACAAGCTGGGCGAAAACTCTCACAGCAGCGCAAGATCCATGGCCACCGTTTGTTACCTCAGAGGCTCCTCATGGACTTTCTATTGAATTAGTCAGCGCCGCACTAGAAACGCAAGGCTATCAACTAGAGTTTCAAATTATGCCTTGGGCAAGGGCACTGGCAGAGGTTCAAGCAGGCAATATTGATTTGCTACCAGCAACGTGGTTTACCGAACAGCGAACCAGCGTTCTGGCTTATAGCGATCATTATCTCTACAACCAAATAAAGTTTATTACCTTACCCACGAATGCCTTTGAATATAGCGGTCTTGATAGTCTCGCAGGTAAACGCGTAGGTACGGTTCGAGGTTATGGATATGGCGACGATTTTTTAAATTCAACGCTATTTAATCGCTCAGAAGCCAATGATTTAATTTCTAATTTACGCCGTTTAGAAGCAGGCCGGATCGACGTCACTTTAGAAGATGAATTAGTCGCTCGCTCTTTAATGAGTGACAATGGTTTGGATGCCAATAACTATCGATTTACCACGAGTGGTTTATCCGCTAACTCACTTCATGTTACCTCTGGGCTAGCCAATCCCAATGCTCTCGAGTACATCGAAGCTTTTAATCGAGGGTTAGCACAAATCAAAGCCAATGGTACTTTTAACGAAATACTGCTTAAGTATGGGATCGCTCTCGATTAATCAGTCTATGGACCTGCGTCTAAGGCATTAAAAAAACAGAGATCGGATATGAGTAAAATGCGGCTGGTAGAAATAATCCACCAGCCGCATTTTTTTATTGAGTGCGTTTGTGCTTCGGCACGTAATTAAGAATTGATATTGGCACTGGATGTTTAGGCTCAAATCCTGCGATTTCTCGCCGTTCAATCAAATGCCCTAAACGGCTCTCTATCATGCATAAGTTTTTGAAGTTGTCTTTCGATACCAAAGAGATCGCTTCGCCTTGTGCCTCAGCTCGACCAGTCCGTCCGATACGATGGACATATTCATCGGCGGGAAACGGCAGATCATAATTGACCACTCGAGATAATTCATCGATATCGATACCACGCGCTGCGACACCGGTCGCAATCAAATATTTGATCTTTCCGGCTTTAAAATCTGCTAACAGTTGCTCGCGTACTGCTTGGCTACGACCGCTATGAAACGCTTCAGCGGCAATGCCTCTTTTTTCTAATTGCGCAGCCAATTTGGCAGCGCCGTGTTTGGTCTCGATAAAGATCAGCGCTTGGTCCCATTGATATTCATGGATTAAATGACTCAACAATGCTGACTTTTGATCTTTATCGACCGTAATAAGCCACTGGGTAATGTTGGACTTCGAGGCTTGGTTCGCTGCAATGCTGATCTCATGAGCTTCACCCACCGCAGTTTTAGCCAGCTCACGAACCTTATTCGATAAAGTCGCGGAAAAGAGTAAAAATTGCGCTTCCGTTGGCAAACGTTGAATGATTTTGTTAATCGCTTCAATAAAGCCCATATCGAGCATGCGATCCGCTTCATCCAGCACAACCACTTCAATTTCATCAAAATGTACCGCTCGTTGAGCGTACATATCAAGCAGTCGTCCGGGGGTGGCAACCAACACATCCACACCGTCAATCAGTTGCTGTTTTTGTGCCTGCTCATCAACGCCGCCATACATCGCTAAACTGGTTAACGCCGTATATTGAGCATACTGTTTGACATTATCCGCAACTTGGATGGCAAGCTCACGAGTCGGCACTAAAATCAGCGCGCGAATACGTTTTTTGCGCTGAGTTTGTCCTTGCATCAATCTATCTAAAATCGGTAGCACAAAGCCGGCCGTTTTACCGGTCCCAGTTTGCGCGGCAGCAATCAGATCTTGGCCTTTTAAAATAACCGGGATCGCTTGCGTTTGAATAGTGGTCGGAGTTTGATAACCAAGCTCAGCGACTGATTTGATCAGTGCTTCGTTTAGTCCAAGTTGTGTAAATGACATAGCAGACTCTAAATAAAATGGCGTAGAGCAAAAACGCTCGACAATATCGCTCATTCTAACATGAAGAATGCGGTGCTGTTGATCTTTCGAGATTAGTGATTTCGAAGCCGTTCAACAGCACCTCGGTATGAACGCTTTACTTTCTTCATACCTCATTTATAAGTCAGACATGATGTCGCATGTAATCACGCCAATTTTTGCTGCGCTATCAAACGGTACTGGACGATGTCTTCGATGGTCAGTACGGGCATATTGTGTAAAAGGCCAAAGGCAACAATCTCTGGCGTTTTAGCCATCGTACCGTCCGGATTGGTTACCTCACATAACACACCAGCGGGCAATAACCCTGCCATTTGCATTAAATCTACCGTACCTTCAGTATGACCACGTCGTGTCATAACACCGCCTTTACGGGCACGTAGCGGAAAGACATGACCTGGGCGGGCTAAATCGTCGGGTTTCGCTTGCGGATTAATCGCGGTTTTAATCGTGGTCACACGATCTTGAGCGGATACTCCAGTGGTCACACCATGACGAGCTTCTATCGATACCGTAAACGCGGTTTGGTTTTTGCTGTCGTTGACGGGCACCATCGGTGGCAGTTCGAGTTTATTGGCCTGCTCATCGGTTAAACATAGGCAGACAATCCCGCTGCATTCGCGGATCATCAACGCCATTTGTTGGTCGGTCAACTTTTCTGCAGAATAGATAATATCGCCTTCATTTTCACGATCTTCATCATCAAGCAATAAAACACCACGTCCTTCACGTAAAGCGTGTAACGCGTTTTCTACTCGAGTGATTGCATCGCCAAATTCGGCAAGTAGTGACAACTGATTCATGGTTTACTCCTAATAATGACCAGAATCAGGGCAGTTTTATGAGGCAAAACGAAAGGCACCATAATGGCAAGCTGAGTAAATCCTCGCTAGACACTATTGGCGTATTTGTCATTCTCTCTCATCCGGACTATAACCGTCGGCTCTGGCTTCTCACCAGATCTGCTGACCTCGACGAATCGAGCGCTCGTGGGCTGGCCCTAATGGACATACCACCGGTGGGGAATTTCGCCCCGCCCTGAGAATTTTAATGTAATGAGTTAAGGTCAAGCTAAAGGCCTCCTTTAACTTGACGCCTATTATGGTAATACTTCACGCCTCGTTTGCAAAGCCACAAGCGGCCAGATTTGAGACATGCAGACACAATAAAAAAGCCCCATGATCGACATGAGGCTTGATAGAATTTACCTGTACCACATTAATCTAATTCAACTAAATTCTTTTGAAAGGTTTTGTGCTGCGCTTTAACCGCATCTTCTGGTTCACCAGTTAGCAAACTAACAGCCACAATCGCTAGGGTTGAAAAGAGTATCCCTGGAACGATTTCGTACACATCAAACCAACCGCCAGTCAGCTGTTTCCAAACCACAATTGTCACACCACCAACGATGATCCCCGCTAAAGCGCCATTACGATTCATACGCGACCAGTACAGACTGAGCACTAATGCAGGACCAAAAGCAGCACCAAAACCCGCCCAGGCATAAGAGACTAAGCCAAGCACTGAGCTATCCGGTGTCATGGCCAACACTAACGCGACGATTGATATCAGCACAACGGAAAAACGTCCTACTTTAACGATCTCTTCTGAAGTCGCCTCTTGTTTGAAAACTTGCTTATAAAAATCTTCCGCTAGGGCAGACGAAGAGACCAACAGCTGTGAATCTGCTGTACTCATGATGGCCGCTAAAATCGCCGCCAAGAGAATACCAGCGATGACTGGATGAAACACAGCGTTAACCAGCAGCATAAATATCCGCTCACCATCATCAAGCTGAATCGAGCCATTTTGCGTAACGTAAACTAGGCCAACTAAGCCCACTAACATGGCTCCAAACATTGACAACGCCGTCCACAGCACCGCAATCCAACGGGCAGTAGTTAGATCTTTATTCGAACGCGCCGCCTTAAAACGCGCCAAAATATGCGGTTGTCCAAAATAGCCAAAGCCCCAAGCGACGAGAGAAAGAATGGCAATACTAGAAAGAGGCTTGCCTTGAATATCATCCCATAGAGTCAATAATTGCGGGTTAATCGCGCT
Organism: Vibrio sp. A8-1; assembly: GCF_013048685.1. Lineage (NCBI taxonomy): Bacteria > Pseudomonadati > Pseudomonadota > Gammaproteobacteria > Vibrionales > Vibrionaceae > Vibrio > Vibrio sp. A8-1. The sequence goes on along the minus strand of NZ_VHTC01000023.1, from coordinate 53,301 downwards.
CAAATCTGAACTTAATTGACTAAAACCACCATTCATTGCGGTGATCGGGACAATCAGCAACGCGGCAGCCATCAATAAACCTTGCACCAAATCGGTCCAAGATACAGCCAGAAAACCACCAAATAAGGTATAGGACACCACACAAATCGTGCCAATGATCACCGCGGTGGTGTAGTCAATCCCAAAGACGGTTTCAAATAATTTACCACCCGCGACTAAACCTGAACTGGTATAGAAAAGAAAAAATAACAAAATGAAGAAAGCCGAAATGGTTTGAATCAGTTTCGATTTATCATTAAAACGCCGCGATAAAAACTCAGGTAAAGTCAGAGCATCGGTGGTAATACTGTAAGTACGCAACCGCTTTGCGGTAATTAACCAGTTAGCCCATGTACCGATGAGTAAGCCACCCGCAAGCCAAAAGGCTTCAATCCCTGCCGCATAAGCGTAGCCGGGTAAACCTAACAGTAACCAACCACTCATATCCGATGCTCCCGCTGACAACGCAGCAGGCCATGGCCCAAGGGAACGGCCCCCTAGGAAGTAGTCTGATGAGTTTTTGGTTCGCTGGTAAGCAAACACACCGATCGCCAACATCAAAATCAGATAGATAATGAAGGTGGTCGTAATAGCAAAGCTATTGTCCATTGATATTTCCTCTATTTACTAAGATCGCTTTCCCTCCTGCTCATTAATTTAATGAGCAGGAGGGTCAGGATTAATGGGTTTCGTTGCCTAGCTCTAAGAGCGTCGCGTTACCACCCACTGCTGTTATATTTATAGTGCGCGTACGTTCGGTAATAAAACGTAGCGATAAGTGCGGATCGTGTGCCACGGGAAGGGTGGTGAGATCGGTTTCTGAAACAAGATTAATAATTGCGCCGGAACGCTGGGCAAGTTGTCGATTAAGACTGTGCTCAAGCGATACATTACCCACATAACCAACACTGCGGATGTCTGACTCGATTAATGCCTGATACGCGTCCAAGGCACTAAACTGCAGTAAATTAACCGGTAACGATGACTGCTGGTTAGCCGCCGTTAACGCGGCAACAAGCTCGCGATCATCACTGCAGATAATCACACTATTGCCCGCCACCAACGCACAGCATAACTGAGCCACCAATGCTTGCTTAGCCGTTACACTGGTGTCATTTTGGATAAGTAGAGCAACCCCTCGCCCTGCGGTATACAGTTCATTGGTTTCACCCGTAGGACCAATCAATGAGTGTGAACGCGCCAATAATGCACTGGCCTGCTCAAGGTGAAAAGACACCACATCGGCTAATCCCGGCATACTTTCTTTTAAAGATGATTTCAATGACAGTAAGCACTCACATTTAAAATCAAAATCGGTTAAGTTCCAGTTTTCCCAAGCCGAGCAGGCGTCGGTGAAACGGGTGACTTGATGTACCATAAACTACTCCTTCGCTGGTTAGATTAACCGTATTGCACTTGGGTAAAACGATATAAATAATGCGGCCCACCCGCTTTCGGTCCGGTGCCAGATAACCCTTGACCACCAAATGGCTGCACTCCAACCACTGCACCAACCTGATCGCGATTGATATAGCAGTTACCGACTCGCGCATGTTTCTCTATCCAACGGTAAGTGGTTTCGTTACGGCTATGAATCCCCATCGTCAAGCCGTAACCAGTAGCATTGATCTGCTGAACTACCTGAGCCAGCTCGTTGGCTTGGTAGCGAACAATATGCAAAATAGGTCCAAACTGCTCCTCACTTAAACAATCAATTCCTGAGATTTCAAACGCCGTTGGTGCTACGAAATCGCCATATTGACAATCATCAGCTAACGTTAATTGCGCAATTTTTCTCTGAGTCTGGCTCATGTGAGCAATGTGTTTCTCTAAACCTTGCTTTGCCTTCGCATCAATCACTGGGCCGACATCGGTACTGTGCAAATAAGGCATCCCGACCGACAGCTCCTGCATCGCACCTTGGATCAAACTAATCACACGATCAGCGATATCTTGCTGCACAAACAATACCCGCAGTGCTGAGCAGCGTTGACCCGCCGAAGCAAAGGCAGAACGTAACACATCGCGCACCACTTGCTCGGGCAGAGCCGTGCTATCGACGATCATCGCATTTTGCCCTCCCGTCTCAGCAATCAAGGGCACAGGCGTCGACTCTCGCTCAGCCAGTGTTTGATTAATCCGCTGAGCGGTAGCCGTCGATCCCGTAAACACCACACCAGCAATCGCAGGGTGTGAAGTCAATGCATGGCCTATCTCCGAGCCGCGACCAGGTAAAAATTGAATTGCATAGTCAGGGAAGCCCGCTTCAAGCATCAGTTCAACGGCACGCGCAGCGATCAAGCTGGTCTGCTCGGCGGGTTTAGCCACCACTGTATTACCAGCGACTAAAGCTGCCGTAATTTGTCCAAGGAAAATCGCTAATGGGAAATTCCACGGGCTAATACACACAAATACGCCTCGTCCTTGACGTGAAACTTGACGTGTTATGCCATCAAAACTGCTGATGGTGAACGGAGCCAACCCTTCGACTTGATTCGCGTAATAACGACAAAAATCCACGGCTTCACGAACTTCATCTATTGCATCATGAATCGTTTTTCCGGCTTCCTGATGACAAAGCGCACAAAACTCAGCCAAATGCGATTCCAGCAAATCGGCTAATTTCAGAAGTTTTTCAGCACGTTGCTGATCAGGAGTCTGCTGCCATTTTGAAAATCCAGCCTGAGCAATCGCAATGGCTTCGGAAACATGATCATGGGTTGCATGATAAACTTGCCCAACGTCAACACGGCGATCATAGGGAGCCGTGACTGCAACCGGAGAAATGCGTTCCTTGATCATGCTTTCGATCTGTGACTGACCATTGAGTATCGGTCCTGCTTGCCATTGTTGACTCAAATAACCATGCACTTGATCTTCGAATGGTTGCGCTTCACTTTGAATATCAATATTGATCCCATCTGAGTTTTTGCGTTCAGGGAAAATCTTCGGCGGCAGAGGAATGTTAGTGTTGTGTAACGTCTCAAACGCCAATAACGCATCAACCGGATGCTGAGTTAAGCTCTCAACCGGACAGCGCGCATCGACTAAACGATGGACAAAAGAGCTATTCGCACCATTTTCTAATAAACGGCGGACTAAATAAGGCAACAGATCCTTATGGCTACCAACGGGGGCGTAAATACGTACCGATTGCTGGTAAGCTTTCATGGCATGATGATATAAGCCATCACCCATCCCGTGTAAACGCTGAAACTCAAATTCTTTATGGCTTGCCATGACCGCAATCGCCGATACAGTGTGCGCGTTATGAGTCGCAAATTGAGGAAAAAGATGTCCGCGAACCCCATCACTCAGTAAAAAACGAGCACAGGCTAAATAGGACACATCGGTCGCTTCTTTGCGGGTAAAGACGGGGTAGCGTTGATAGCCTCGTTGCTGTGACCATTTAATCTCACTATCCCAATAAGCGCCCTTAACGAGACGTACGGGGATACAACAACTGTATTGCTTTGCCAGCGCAGTCAACCACACTAAAGTCGGTAACGCCCGCTTAGAGTACGCCTGTACGACTAAGCCAAACTTTCCCCAACCTTGAATTTGTTCACTGCAATACAATTTTTCAAATAGTTGTAACGACAGCTCTAGGCGATCCGCTTCTTCGGCGTCAATGGTGATCGCCACATCCAATTCCATCGCTCGTTCTAATAATTGCAGCAAAGTCTGGTACAGCTCATCCATGACACGGGCTTGATTGGCCACTTCATAGCGCGGGTGCAACGCCGATAACTTAATCGAGACCGAGGGCGCAGGGCTAGTATCCAAACCATATTGGTCACGACCAACCGCCTCAATCGCCATTAAATAATCTTTTAAATATTTATTCGCATCACTAGTGGTTAACGCCGCTTCACCCAACATATCAAACGAATAGGTGTAACCTTTATCACGCATTATCCGGCCATTTTTTTGCGCTTCGCTGATCGTGCGACCCAATACAAACTGATGACCCATGATTTTCATCGCTTGATGCATCGCCTTACGAATGACTGGCTCAGAAAGTTTATTGACCAAACGGTTTAAGGCTTGAGTCGGACTTTGCGCTTGGTTGTCACCCAAGCCAATGACTTTACCAGTCAGCATCAATCCCCAAGTCGAAGCATTGACAAACACAGAATCCGAATTTTTCAGGTGTGATTTCCAATCGGCGACCGATAATCGATCTTTAATAAACGCATCCGCTGTTGGTGCATCAGGGATACGCATCAGAGCTTCTGCAAGACACATCAATAAAATACCCTCTTGAGTGTCCAAGCTGTACTCTAAAAGCAGTGCGTCGATCATCTGCACCGATTTCTTGTCTTGGCGAATCGCTGCGATCAATTGTGTCGTTTTGGTCGCAATCAACACTTTTTCTTCATCGCTAGGCGTTGCCAAAGGCAGTAATTGCGTTAGCCATTGAGATTCGTCCACCATATAAAGTGGCGAGATCTGTGCCCAAAGCGTACTAAGCGGTTGCTCAATAAACTTGGGGTTCAACACATCTATTGCTGTAAACATGCGTTTTCCTCAATCTCCTATCCGAGGGATGTGACTCGGATTTCAGTCAATGGCAAGCAGTGTATTTTGAGCGCAAGCACAATACTTGTCAAAAACTCCGGAGTTTTTGTGAAAATCTCGTCTTTTTAACAAAACAAAAACAAAATCACAGCAATTAAGGTCATAAGAAAAAGCAAAACCACTGATAATTTTTCAAAAAAACAACGTCACTATGCCGTCAAGAGCACAGCCGTCGATGCCAAGAAAAACAATCACCATACAATATCAGATGGACAACACAGAATTCAGCGAGAGCAGTATTCGGGATCACTGGTAATAGGCTTGCGGACAAAGAGTCCGCAAAGCGCAATAAACCATTTATCGACTACACTGCTTTTTGTATTGAGAAGGGGAGATACCTTGTAAACGAGAAAAGGTATGAGTGAACGCACTTTGATTTGAAAATCCTGCCAATTCAGCGACTTGACCCAAGGTAAAACGAGATTGCTCAAGGAGTTGTTTCGCCATATCCACACGTTTACTCAATACATATTGGTGTGGGGTAATCCCCAATTGCTCTTTGAATAATTGGTGAAACTGACTCTCACCTAAGTAAACGCTGCCGGCTAATTGAGCAACTGATATCCGCCGACTTAAATGCTGCTCGATATAGCGATCGATCGCGTCTAAATCAAAACGAGCCTCTTTACGATGGACTTCAAACGCCGAAATATGACGCAATAACAAAGCGAGCACGGTATCACTGCACGCTCGACTCAGTAATAAATCGTCCGGACTGGCATGCATTTCCAGCACTAGCATCTGAATGAGTTTTTGGATCTGCTTATCGAGTTGAAAATAAATGTCGCTACGCGCCAGTTCATTGATTCTCTGTAACGTTAAAGGATCATCCCCTTGTGGTAAGGGCAAATTCAACACCAAAATGTCCGACTGTCCTACCGTCGCACCGAAAGCATGCCCTGTACTTGAAGTCACGACACATCCTTGTCCAGGGCCAACAATATTACCGATGCCAGATACCTCAAAATCTGCTTGTCCCTTCAAGCCAATCACAATTTGTGTGTAACTATGATCATGGCAATCCATGTAATCCGGTAAAGTAATTAATTCCGCCGGACGAGGCGACAAAAGTTTGGCTCTTTCTGGGTTATTCACTAAATATTGACTCATGAGCACTGCACCATGGGATGATCTCTCTGCATGTTATAACATTTTTATCAGAAACCAAGCTTGATGGTGAAATAAGTCTCATCTCACTATCAATACCGCCAACAACAAGCAAAATTAGCGCTCACTTAGAGCAATAGCCCCTGATCCGAGACTTCGGAACAATGATCAAGTGCACATAAATTACGGTCAATGAGTATCCAATTAAAAAACGTTAAAGCAGATCGGAAATCGGTGCTTGCATATTTCAAGAATCTGCTCAAAATGGAGTAAGTACATTTATAAAAGATACAAAATCAGTGACCTACTCACTAGATTTTGTATACAATTGTGCCTTCAGGATGAGAATTTTTTGCGATGAGCCAGCGTATTGATAACGCTGTCAAAAGTTTGTCTTTCTCCACTATAATGTGGCTATGTTAATTGTTGCAGGGACCTAATGATCAAATATCACCTCCCAGCGCTACTGCTTGCGCTAAGCCCTCTGTGGGTATCGGCATCGGTGTTCGCGGAAGAAGTTACACAGGTTGATCCTGTGGCCGCTATCGATGAAAAAATAACCATTAAACAAAGTGAAATTGACACTATCGCTGCGGAATTTGAAGCAGAAGGAGCTCAACTTCAACAACTTAAAAACGAACAAGCACGTTTAAAACGTGAAAGTGATGAGCTTAATGCACGGCAAAACCGGGCAAAATCCGCTCTGGACAAACAGTATAATCGCCTTCTTGAAGATCCAGACACTGATTTAGTCACCTTCCAACAACGTTATCAGCAGGCTTGGGCCGATGTAAAACAAAACCAATCGGAACAACTTACTAATCAGCAAGCGATAACTGAAAGTGATATGCGTTTATCGCAAATGAAGCAGCGTCATGCGCGTTTGAAAACTGAGTTTACGAACTTGCAAGAGAGCAAAATGGATGCTCGAGTTAAACGTCTCGAAGCTGAGCTTCGTCAAAGCCGCGTCTTGGAAGCCAGCTTCCGCACCACGTGTTCTACCAGTATGACTCTGGGCGAATGTGCCAATCAAGGTCAGCAGTTGACTCGTCAGCGTGCCGTGAATACCTTTAGAGAGCAACTGCTTGATAATTTGACTGAATCGGTCATCGCTAAGCAAAATCTTCGTGGTGTAGAACTCAACATTCACGTCCAAGAAAGCCAGGTGATTCGCAGTGGGTTTGAAGGTAACAACGAGTATTTCACTCATATTCAGGCTCAGCTACAAGCTCGTCCAGAAGCCGTCGCCGCCTGTAAGCTGTTAAACCTATCCAGTCGCTATTGCTTAAAAAACGCCACCGAAGCTGTCAATAGCAAGAATGAAAAACAGTGGGCCAATGTGACTATTCGCTCAGATCAGTATCATGATTCTGTCACCATTAATGGTATACAATACGGTAGTACGCCTGTGGAAGTTGTTTTACCCGCAGGACGTCATCAAATTTCTGTGACGAAGGACGGATTTGAGACCTATAATCAAACCGTGACAATCAACGGAAATGACACTATTTGGGTAAGACTTCGCCCCAGTAGAAACGATTAATTCCTGTAAATCGACCCGTTTTCTGGTCTGATTTCACAAAGCTGTCGTTTAAACGCCGTTTTGGTCCTAAGTTATTGAAAGATGACTTCTGACAAAACGGCGTTTTCGTTTAGAATAGCGACAATAATTTTTAAAAAACTTAACTGAAGTAGGCAACAATGCGACCAGGTTTACCCGTTCTGTTATTAGCACTTTTACCTTGCTTAGTGACAGCACCCACGTTAGCTGAAGGCACACCTTCCTCAGTCATGGCGATTGATGACGCATTATTTACGCATCATACCCAGTGGCAAGAAGCGAAGAAAGCAACTCAACATCAGCAAACGGTGGTGGACACTCAGCAAGCTGAACTCGCTCGTTTAACTGCCTTAGCGAAACAACTCAATACCGCGTTTAATTCAGCGAAAACAGCCCTTGAACGTGATTATTTGAAAATGATTGATGAACCGCAATTAGACATTAGCGGTTCACAAAACGCTTACCAAACAGCTTGGTCTGAAGTTAAGAAGAATCAGCAAGACACTTTACTTGCTGAACAAACCTTGCAAGAAATGCACAATCAGCTCGTTCAATTACAAGCTAGCCAAGACGCTATCCAACAAAAAATCACTCAACTGGATCAAGATAAACTCCGAGCAAGAGCTGAGCGATTACGAACAGAATTGAGTCGTGTCGGAGAACAAAAAGTTAGCTTTACCAATGTGTGTAATGCGGCGATGACCTTGGCACAATGTAGCCAGCAAACGACTGATTTAGCTCAGCAAAAAGCGGTTAATCAATTTCAAACTTGGCTAATAGAAGAAACCACCGAAGCGCCATTAATCAAACAGCATCTGGCTTCCGTTTCGCTCAACATTCATTTACTCAGACATAAAACCGTTGATTCTGGCTTTTACGACGGTAATCGCTTTAAAACTGTGCTCGAAGCGCAATTAGATGCAAGACCAGCAGAAAATGTGCCTTGTACATTACTCAATATTGATAGCCAATACTGCTTCGCCCCTGGTGATGGTAGTCACCCTAGTCAACAAAAAGAAGTGGCTTGGGTCAATGTCATGATTCGCTCGAATCAACATAACGATCAGGTCACGATTAATAGCGTGCGTTATGGTAGTACTCCGGTTGAAATTATGCTTCCCACGGGTCAGCACCATGTTGTGATAAAAAAGGAAGGCTTCCATCCCTTTGATCAACAAGTCAATATCAGTAACGATCACACCTTACGTGCCGTATTACGTGAAATCGTCAATGAAGTAAAAGCCGGTGATAAGTTCGCCGATACTCTGAAAAATACTCAGCAAGCCCCGCAAATGATCACTCTACTCGCAGGGGAGTACTTATTAGGGGAGAACACATCTCGTCAAGTTCGCCTTGATCATGCTTTCGCTATTAGCGCAACGCCAGTCACCGTAGGGCAATTTAAGCAATTTATTCAACAAACGGGTTATAAAACCGATGCTGAACTGAAAAATATTTGTCTGGCAGTACAAGGAACAACGGTTGCTCCTGTATCAGGAAGCGATTGGAAAAATCCCGGCTTTCAGCAAACAGCTCAATCACCTGCCGTCTGTATCAGTCGTAGCGACGCAAGAGCTTATACCAATTGGTTAACTCAACAAACTGGGTTTCGTTATCGCTTACCGAGTGAAGATGAGTGGGAGATCGCCGCTCGCGCTGGGCGGAGAACTGATTACTGGTGGGGGAATGATTTTGGCGCTGGTCAAGCCAATACTGGATGGAGTGGTACGCCATGGTCAAATAACCGTACATCACCCGTCATGGCATTTTCACCAAACCCATTAGGCTTTTACGATATGGTTGGTAACGTTTGGCAATGGACATCAGACAATCCCGGTATCGCTAAAGGTGGAGCATGGAGTTTTTCACCTGAAATGGCTAAAGCCTACCATCAACTCTTTGTCTCGCCGTCTACGGCGGCCAACTATCTCGGATTTCGCGTCCTACGCGAGCTATAGCGCAAGCATTAAATACAATAAAGGGGGATAAGTCACTTATCCCCCTTTATCATCTCTAACCGGTTTTATGGCGCTAAACGCTCTATCTGCCACTGCTGATCAGATTTGCTGTATAGAAAACGATCATGTAGACGATGCTCGCCACCTTGCCAAAACTCAATACTTTGCGGTTTGATTCGATAGCCTCCCCAAAATTTAGGCACAGGAATTTCTCCTTTAGCAAATTTTTGTTTCAGTTCGAGATACTTACCTTCTAATACACCACGAGCAGAAATACGGCTACTTTGCTTACTCGCCAATGCGGCAAGCTGGCTCTCTTTAGGTCGAGAGGTGAAATATTTCATGTTCTCAAAGGCAGTCAGTTTTTCCGCGACGCCAGTAATGTGCACTTGACGCTCTAAAGGATGCCAAGGAAAGTGCAAACTGACTCGATGATTATGTTCAATATGCTGCGCTTTACGACTGGCTAGGTTGGTGTAGAAAACCAAGCCTTGCTGATCAATATTTTTTAGTAAAACAATTCGTTGAAAAGGTTGACCATGTTCATCTACGGTCGCAACCGTCATCGCCGTCGGATCAGCGAGCCCGGCATTAATCGCTTGCTCTAGCCAAAAATTGAATTGCTCGATAGGATCGAGCAATAAGTCCTTACGGCGTAATCCACCTTGTGTGTACTCACGACGAATATCTGAAAGATCCATGTCTACTCCTCTTTTTTGGCTATGATTGTGCGCCGATAGCCTAACGATCTCAAGTAGAACGGATTGATTTCGCCCGTCGAACTCTCACCGTGCAGAGTCTCTGGCTTAAATTCCAATATCCTCTTGATCCAATTTGGAGGAAAACTTAATCTCATGTTGATTAAAAATAATCATCGAAGGCCCATGAACTCGCTTTGTGACCACTTTTTCATCACCATATTGAATCGTCACGTGAGTGAAGACCTTGCCTTTAACTTCAATGGTATTGATTTCCAACATCTGTTCAAATTCTTCATTTAATAAGTCTACCGCCACCTTCACTTTTTCCATCCGTTCACTTGATTGCGCCTTATGCTGATCAATCTGTGACGCTTCTTCCTCATTACGCTCGGCTTTAGGACGCTTTTTAAACTCTAATTCCCGGCGAATGACTTCCATCGTGCTCTCTTGAGCTTGTTTATAATACTCTTTATGTTTAGCGATTCGGTCACGGTACCATCCATAGCGAGCAAATGCTTCAAGCGTTGTGGCCGCATCGCCTTCTACTCCTAGATTAAAGCACACGACTTTTCCGCCAACTTTCGCACTACCGCCGCTGAGTGTGCCTTGTTTTTCCGCTTTATCTAAAACGGTTAGATCGCCCCCACAGCGAATATCATTGCTCAGACTATGCACAGAAAGCTGGATATTTTCCGCGGCTTGTAACTCAGAAAATTGGGCATAATTGGCCTTAATACTGCCTCCCGATTTGACCACACAGGTTTTCGCTTCATCATCATAAACCGTATGGCCAATAATTCCTTTACCGATCTCGATATCACCTTGAGCTTGTACATCTGCCGATTCAACAAATCCACCGATCACAATAGACCCCGTCGCGCGGACAATCATTCCCGGCTCAACATCTCCGGCAATAACCACACTGCCTTTAAATTTCACGTGACCAGTTGCGACACTGACGTTATTTAGACACAAGGCGCTTTCTACATCGACCGTTTTATTCTTAATGATCGGCATTCCAGATAGACTGGATAACAACAAATTAGGATCATCAGGAGAGATGTGTGTCCCTTTACCCGCAACCAGTACCCCTTCGTTACCCGGTTTAGCAGGAATGACTTTCCCCAACACGGTAAAACCCGGCTCACCCTGAGTTGCAGGCTTACGACGCATCACTGGATCGTTTTCTTCGACGGTGATTGTTTCTCCCAGATTTCTCATATCGACTTTATGCGGATCGGCCGTTTTTTGCGGAGCTAAAATGCGGGTTGTCACATCATCCACTAAAGGGACAAATTGCACGTCTTGACCTTGAATCGGCGCTTTACCCTGAGCAATCGGTTGAGTAAAGGTTTCTCCGGGTTTTAAGGTTTTACTCACCAGTAAGACTTTTTTTAAAGCTTGTTTATTTATGCCTTTAATTACATAAGCTTGCGCTAAAGCATGCACTAACTCACTGCCATAAAGACCACGCCCCCCATAAGCGCCTGTGACCACCATACTGGCTAGCATATCTTGTTCACTCAAGACGACTTCAACAGCCGCATTTCTTTTTTCAGCAATGATGATGCCTTCACGAGCCTCTTTTTTACCTTCTTTGACACAATTGATAAAACGATTCACCGCCTCTTCGAGCAAATAGAATTTCCCTGCTCCTAATCGAGCTAAAGACTCACTCAATCCCGTTTGAGCTAATTCAGGGTTTGCATTGCTATCGCTCGGTAAGCGCGCAATAACGCGACTCTTGTCTTCCGAGAGAGTAATCAGATCCTTCCACATAATACTCAACCTTACCGCATCTCTTTGGGTTAAAGAGCAGTGTATAAAAAATGTCTGAATCACTAAATAATTCGATGTTCAAATTAAGGCCCCCATCACTGGATATCGGCTTTAAGTTAAAAAAAGGCCATATTAAAGACCTAACCTCGACATTCGTTTAATGCTCGTAATCCTCAATGACCACAGAGACGTCTGGAAAAGCGTACCGAGTATCAAAACGATATACGGCTTGAATTTGCTGACCGTGGTTTATATAACGAATCGATTCACATAACTCGGTTGCAAATAGTAAATCTTGATCATCATGCGTCAACTCCGTTTGCTCAGTATTAACGTCTGTCAACGGTCGCCCATTATGTTCGAGAATAAACAACACCCTTTGCTGCTGAGGTTGATAATCGACCTGAAAACGGATCCAGTAATCGTCAGCTAATTCCTCAAGCAACTGCTCTCGCTGTTGGTGGTAAAGCACAAAACCGTCAGGATGACTTTTGAGAGCCGTCGATAAACCAAGTAAGCCTTGTTCAATAATCTTCGTAAACAGTTCCGATAAAATTGAACAGATAAAATCCAGATGATCGCCAACTTGAATAATCCCTTTTAAAAATAAACGAACTTCATTCATGACGATGATCTGCTTTAATACCGAAGCGGAAAAATAGAGTTCACTTTTACAAGGAATTAAACTGGGAGAAGAACCGAGCGTCGGCTGAGTATTTTGGGCATTAATGATCGGAAAAGACATGGCAAGGATAGAGAGATCTTCATCTTGCCCTGCTGGTGAAAAAGCGTGCACCGCCGAATCAATCAGGCTGATGAACGATTGAGTCGATGCTTGTGTCAATAATGTTTCCAGCCGTTTTCGACCAAACACTTCGCCGTTTTGATGACGAGTTTCAATAACCCCTTTCGTGCAGCAGACAATACTCTGCCCTGGTGAGAGTTTAAAGTGTTTGATATCACAACGAAACATTTCACTCGGTAGAACACCTAAGGGCTGATGTGTCGATGCCAAGCGTTTCACCAACTGACGATTCGGCGATAATATATAACCGTCAGGCATTCCTCCCCCCCACCAAGAGATTTCAAAACCGTTGGAGTGTATTTCAAATAAATGAGCCGCAACATGAATACTTGGGGGCAAAAACGTTGCCAATTCTTGATTAAGCTCGACAACCATTTCGCTTAATGCACAACCTCGTTCCGCCAATGCAAAAAAAGCGCGAGTCGCAGGAATATTAGCAATCGCAGCAGGCAACCCATCGACACTAGAATCGGCGATCATCACATAAATTCCACCATAACGACGCCGAGCCACCAAGATCAAATTACCGTTAAAAATCGTTGAAGGCGTAGAGATGTAATGAATACCATAAATCGGTTCGATTTGTGCACTCATCTCTTCGACCAAATTACTGAAAATCGACTCTGCTACCGAGTAATCATGCTGGACTTGATCTTGGAATATTTGTAACTGATCACGCTGCAAGATCAGTTGCTGATGCATTTTGACAATCCGATAGTGCGCCTGTATTTTGGCTAATAAGACACTTTTTTCGATTGGTTTAGGAATAAAATCATCACCGAGAGCAAGGCAGCGAGAAAAAGAGTCTTGATCATCCAATGCCGTGAGAAACAAAATAGGAATATGCTGATCAGGAAAAGCCGTACGGATCTCTTTTGCGGTAGTAAAGCCATCTTTTACTGGCATGATCACATCGAGAAGAATAATGTCGGGTAAAGGATCCATCTTTTTCATTGCCGCGACCACTTCCTGACCATCGGCAAAAAGATCAACATGCGGCGTAATATGACTCAACATAATACGGCACAATTCTCGGTTGGTCGCATGATCATCGATGATCAACACTCTCATACTCGGCCTCACTGACTGTGCGTGTTATTCATTTTTAGACGATTAAGGCCTGTTAGCCTTAGCTATTTCATCGGCTCTATCGATAAAAATGAGCCAAGAACATCGCAAGAGTAACAAACCCTATGCATAAAAATATAGTTCAGTTTATGAGTTAGAGCGAATAGCTTTGCTGATCAAAAGAAGAAGCCAATGATCTATCAACCAACAATAAATACATCAATGCCCAAATCAAACCTATAGAACGTTTTGTTTGGGCATGATGGTGGGCTTTCAATTGTTTTGTGTTGTCCCTCCCCCATCATCGATGATGACTAAGAGACGTCAGCGGTAAAAGATCAATCCCTAAGAGCTTTGATTAAAACCGAGGTATCCATCCGGCCAAGCCCCTGAGCAGACAAATCACGATAACGTTGCGCCGTTACTTCCGTCAGCGGTAAAGACAAGCCATGACGCTCAGCTTCATCAAGACAAAACTGCAGATCTTTGATCATCCAATCAATAGCAAAACCAAAATCAAAGCGGTTCTCAGCCATACTGATTGCACGATTCTCCATTTGCCAAGAGCCTGCGGCGCCATTTTTTAAACAAGCGATCATGGTTGGAACGTCTAAGCCTGCTTTTTCAGCTAATAACAAACCTTCAGACAGTCCATTTAAGATGCCAGCGATGCAAATTTGATTGACCATCTTAGCACTTTGCCCTTGACCAACCTCTCCCATCCGTACTGCAGAACGACCATAAGCGGCAAAAACAGGTTGTAGCTTTTCAAATAGCGTTTGCTCTCCGCCACACATAATGGTCAATTGCCCATTCTCAGCGCCAGCTTGTCCGCCAGAGACCGGAGCATCCATAAAGCTTATTCCCTGCTCTTTCGCCGCTTGTGCAAGCTCTCGGGCAAGCTCAGCGGACGTCGTAGTATGATCGACTAACATAGCATTTGGCTTCATTGCTGATAGCGCGCCATGCTGGCCAAGCGTAATGCTACGGACATCATCGTCATTACCGACACACATCAATACGACATCAGCATCAGCGACACATTCAGCAATGGTCATTGCCGCGTGACCAGAGAATCGCTGAGACCAATCAATGGCTTTTTGCTGATTACGGTTAAAAACCCTCACTTCAAAACCCGCATTGGCTAAATGCCCAGCCATCGGATACCCCATCACACCTAAACCAAGAAAACTGACTTTCATAATAATTTCCCTATATTGAATAAGATTGACATGCTAAAGACGTAAAAAAGCCGAGACAAGCTCGGCTATTCATCATTACTCGACGTCAGCGTTATGGTAAACCTGCTGAACGTCATCACAGTCATCCAATAAATCGAGGAATTTCTGGAATTTTTCAGCATCTTCACCCGTCACAGCGGTACGATTTTGTGGCACGAATGTGATTTCTTCAACATCTAAGACTAAATCAGGAAAAGCATTAGCCAATGCCGTTTTCACTTTGAAAAACTCGGTGTGAGGTGCAAACACGGTAATCACATCGTTGTCCAACTCAATATCCGTCACATCGGCGTCTTCCATCATCAGCGCTTCAAGGATCGCCTCTTCGTCACTGCCTTTGAATTGAAAGACCGCTTGATGATCAAACATGTGTGCAACGACGCCTGGAGTTCCAATTTTCGCTCCAGTTTTCACAAAGCATTGACGAACGTCTTGATAAGTACGGTTACCGTTATCGGTTAAACAATCAACGATCACGCTTGCGCCACCTGGGCCAAAACCTTCATAGCGGGCAGGTTGATAATCTTCACCGCCACCGCCTGTTGCTTTATCTAACGCTTTATCAATAACATGGGCAGGAACTTGATCTCTTTTTGCTTTAGAGATCAGGTGGCGTAGAGATAAGTTCATATCTGGATCTGTGCCACCATTTTTTGCACACATGTAAATTTCTTTACCGTACTTGGAATAAACTTTAATTTTTGCGCCTTGAGTTTTCGCCATAGCGGCTTTGCGCACTTCAAAACTTCTTCCCATCGGGATCTTCTCTCTTATTCAATTAAATGCGATGGTTACAGCAATCAAGAGTGATCTTGGCTGTTTAATCATGAACGCTACGCTACGCCCATTACTCGTTTGTACTTATCTACTGACTGCTGAAACCAAGCTTTCTCTTGTTCAGAGTTCAGCTTGGTTAGCTGCTTAGTGATCGCTTCCGGTCCACATTTAGCCTGCTTGATCTGCCAAACTAAAAAAGAGGCCTGCTTATCAAGCTCTATCTTGTTTTTCTGCTCCGCATCCAGCAACGCAAGGTTAAAAGACATTAGTAAACCCACAATCAGTAAAAACGTGATGCGAAATATAGCATAGGAATGGTAAAAATTAAGAGTCAAAATCGTGCTTTGGGCTGCTTTAAGCCAAGAAATCATCAAAAATAAAGGGCGGCCTTAGCCACCCTGCTTTATTAACGGTTTCATGCATTTTAACCGTAAAACCACTTGAAGAGGATCATTCGTCACTCTTCAAACGCAATCATCTTTCGTGATTTAGTGAAGAAGACCTAACTCTTTGGCTTCTTCAATCGTTAAACCACTTTCACGAATATCGCGTAGCATTTCAATGCGACGACGAGCCTGCGCAGACTTCAGCGTTTTGCTAGGACGCTGCATTTCTGCTTCTTCCGTAACCTCAACATCCCATTTATTGGCGATGTTAGTCATTTCATCATGGTCAATTGAATTTATAGACATTGCAACCTCCGAACAAACCATGCTAGGAACCAGTTATCTGTAACAAAAGGCCAAAACCTTGTTAAGCAGATTTTAGCGAGAGTGTGACTTAAGCAATGGTTCATTTATCATAATCGATAAATGACTCAATTATTTTCTGCTCACTCTGAGTATAGAAGTACATCGAGCGGATTATCGGTAAAAAATTCACTAAATCAACTAGTGCGGAAAAATATTTTACTGATCAGTTCGTTAAATAGGCAGTCATCGATAATTCAATCATTGATAAGTAATGAAAGCATGATCAAGGTGGGTTGCTGTTGTTCCAAGTTGCCTGAAAGTCTTCGTGCTCATCGGTGAACTCTATTCACTTTACGAAACCATTTCCCGTTATCGCTCAGAAGCGGTAACGAGAGATGGTTTAGGGGACGTGATTGGATAGAGAATAACAGCGGATTAAACGCCGATAGCCACTTCATCTAAGGCACGGAACACCGTATCGTCGATATGCTCTTCATAAACTAACTTACAGACTTTACGACGAACCGCTAAGCCAGAGATTAATCGCTCGATTGAAAGGTGTTTATTGCGGTGCTGAGTATTATACAGCTCGATCACCTTACTCAACGTGCTGTAAGGTACGACGCAATCATCCACTTTTAGCCAATCGAGCTTATCAATCAATTCCTGACACTCTTCACGAATGGATGAAGGGGCATGCCCAGTCATGGCTGCTAAAGCCGTTATGCTTCGTTCTAGCGCCTCTGCTGAGGTATATTTGGATAAGGTTATGGTGATTTCATCTGCGTTGATCTCAACCAGATGCTTACGTAACTTCACTCGTCGCCCTAATCGACCACGAGGCGTCGACGGTTTACGTTGTATCGGTTCAAATTCACCATCAATAATTTCGGATAACTCTTGAAGCCTTTGTTTTGAAACCATTTCATTTCGCAATGGGTTCGGTAACGTTGGCGCCATATTACGCTTACCTGCATTAGTGGTCTTGGCGCGAGAATAACGCAGTACCTCTTCTACATCACATTTTATGGCAACTTGATAATCAACCACTTTACTTTGTTCAACCAGCTCACTGATCGTTAAATGGTAACCCCATAAATTAACCGTAAAATCACCGGTTTTATCTTCATCGTTAGACAATCGTCTTAACTCGCGGATCAGATCCATCGAAAAACGCCGCCATTCGATATTGCGAGCTAATTTCTGATTAAGCTCACTCAACATCATAGTATCGGTATGGCGACGTGACATTCTGCTACGAAAATACGAATAGAGTTGGAAGACTAATGTATGTTGTTTAAGAATTTCAGGTGGAAACAAGAAGAAATAGTCTTTGGTCATCAATTCTTCAAAAAATGAGGGCTCCCATACCAAAATATACAGATTGGGTTTAATGCGAATTTCACCATCGCTGCCTTCTGTGGGTGCTTCTTCAGACGCGGTGATCGTGCGTGCTAGAAAACGAAAACGATCACTTTTAAAGCCTTCAGGCATATTCTCACTCAGCCAGCGACCGGTTAATTCGTGTAACTGAAAATCGGTAAATTCAATGCGATCAATACTATCACGAATCGAGTCTCGCGCTGGACCACTGTCTTTTTTACCTCTTAACGACAAAATGTCTGTGATATACAACGGAGTTTTATTAGGAACGTATTTCGCATTGAGCTGATAATCTTCTTGATGATGATCGTGATATTGTACTGTTAAGGTAAACAGAGCAAACAGGGTCATAAGATCATCGACCGTCATGATGTTTTTAGATGATCGCGTTTCAATCACAGCACGAGTTCCTGAGATAGATACCATCGATTTTTGATAACTTTTGCGTGTGCGTGGTGGTGCTAATGCTTGATCAATGATCCCTGCCCAGTTGGTTGGAGAGACAACAAATTGCTCAGCTTCGTCTTTCATTGCTGGAGGCGTATTAAGACCATGCTCATGTAACAAACGTTGGTTAACTTGTGTTTGTGCTAGTGCCTTTGAACGTTTACGTTTTTCACTTTGTTTTACGGATTCGGTGATGAGACTGGTTGAACCTAATACGGAGATCAGCTGATTAGGATTAACAAACTGATGAAGCATGGTTTTGCCTGCCAGACCTTCTTCAAAACGAACTGGGATCTGTTTAAATAGTCCAATGGCAACAGCGGCACGTAACCTTTGTTGAATGGCCGCTCTGGTCAACTGACCATCCGTTGCTTCGATCAATTCTGTTGTAGACACTAAACCATCTTTGCTGCGAAAGCCTCTAAGCGAGATTAAGTTTAACAATTCAATGATACTTTTAGTGACACCCTTGAAATGTTGATACTGTTCGATCCAGTCTACCGCGGTTTCTGAGACGACAAAAAGATGCCCATCTTTGTGGCTTCGTGGTGCTTTGATTAACAATTTTTCTTCTGATGCCATGATTAGTTCCGTATCACACAAGCCGTAATATCGCCATAGTTCCAAGAGCATAATCAAAAAAAGATCATAAATAAAGGAAAATTTCTGTTTTTTAAATAACTGATCTTTTTGATTATTCTGATCTATATTGATTAGTATGATCATATGATCTGACAGGATTTTCACGGCTAACCTATTGTATTTAATTGATAAAAAAATAGTTCAACAAGAAGCATGATCATGACTTATTCGCAACGATGATCAATAGTTATTAGAAAGCATGATCAAACGATCACTGAAGCGTGATCATGTGACTGACGAATCAATGATCATTATGATTTCGGATCAATGATCACGGTTTCTCTACAGGTTATCCACAGGCAGCTTATCGTTGAAGCTTCTTTTCTCAAATTGATGGCTCATTGATATGTAAACATGACAGGAAGCATGATCATCAAATCGGTATTTTGAGATCTTTGATTAAAGCGCGTATCTATTTTCGATTCGGTTTTACCTTTTGGGTCCATCATTTTAACGGTCAGTGTTTATTTGTCTATTTTCCTGTGTTACGAAAGCATGATCATGTTGATTATGATGATTTTGCACGGTTTCTGTTGCTGTTTTTATTGGTCATCGTGAAAGAGAGATAATCGATAAAGCCTGATTGCAACTGACGTCTTCCGTAAATTATCTGGTATTTATCATGCTTCCGGTGATTTTTCTTCACTTGATCATCTTTCCGATCTTGGATCCTACGATTAACTGATCCGAATAAACGTGATTCGTCGATTTTCTTCCTTGATCATGTTTCCATCATAGGGGTTTTACCTAGGAAGCATGATCATCATTCAAGCCATGATCATGCTTCCTATTTTCTCCCTCCTCCATTCTTAAGATCGTACACAGTATTTAAGATGGATTTGAGTCTCGATAACCTTACTCAGTGGTTTTTGGTGAATATAAACCGAAATATTGAGAGTATAGATGTGCAAATAGCCTTGTAAGGTTGGTAGAGTCATGCTGATGACCACATTGACACGTTGTTTCACTATTTCAGGTTATGATTGAAATGACACCAACCGTAATTTATCGATGATGGATAATCGTTCCGATGATTACTAATCTTCAATTTTTAGGTCAAGTTTTATACGAAAGAGAGGTTTTATTATTGTGATAAGTCTATCTTGATTATTTTAAAGGGATTTTTAATGGTTTATATCCCTCCTCTCGCGGGTGGTTAGAAAAATGCGTGGTTTTATTACCTGATTAGGATGGTTTCTTTTGTGATATTTTTGTTGATGACGTTCCTTCTTCTTTTGGCTACTGATTGGATAATAATGGATAGCAGAGTTTACATTGTAAATAAGTGACGCTGTGACACTTTTATGGTTTTGCTTTTGTTGCCGGGTTATCCGTAGAAATTAATCAAAAAACTGTCAGCATTTTGTCATATGTTTCTCTATTGGTGTTATAAAATCTATTTATTGTGATTTCTGTCCTAAATTGTATGTTCACCTTTTTATTGTATTGTATGTTTATTGCTGTACAATTATGGTCATTAACGGATGATGAGAATGGCTATGAAAAGAGAACAAACGATAGAAAATCTCTACAGGCTCGCCGAGCAAACTCAGCAAGTGCAAGCTGATCGAATAGAGATTGTATTAGAAGAACGTCGCGATGAGCACTTCCCTCCGATGTCAAAAGCATTGATGGAAACACGTTCGGGCTTAACACGACGTAAACTTGATGAAGCGATTGCTAAACTAGAAGCCGCTGGTCATCAATTCACTAAAAATAATGCTAACCATTACTCGATTTCATTGGCTGAAGCACACATGCTTATGGATGCTGCTGGTGTATTGAAGTTCCACCAGCGTAAAAAAAATACTGAGAATAAGCCTTGGATCATTAATGTTCAAAACCAAAAAGGCGGAACGGGTAAGTCGATGACGGCGGTGCATTTAGCGGCTTGTTTAGCACTAAATTTGGATAAGCGTTATCGCATTTGTTTGATTGACTTAGATCCGCAAGGGTCTTTACGTCTATTTTTGAATCCTCAAATTAGTTTGGCAGAACACAGTAATATCTACTCTGCGGTTGATATTATGCTCGATAATTTTCCCGAAGGGACCGAGATAGATACGGCATTTTTGAAAAAAAATGTGTTACTGCCCACCCAATACCCGAATTTAAAAACCATCTCAGCCTTCCCTGAAGATGCCATGTTTAACGCTGAAGCTTGGCAATCACTGTCTAAAAATCAATCGTTAGACATTGTTCGTTTGTTGAAAGAGAAGTTGATTGATAAAATTGCCGATGAATTCGACATTATCATGATTGACACTGGACCACACGTTGATCCTTTGGTGTGGAATGCTATGTACGCGTCAAATGCATTATTGATCCCTTGTGCGGCAAAACGTCTTGACTGGGCATCAACCGTGAATTTTTTCCAGCATTTGCCAACGGTTTATGAAATGTTTCCAGATGATTGGAAAGGGCTAGAGTTTGTTCGTTTAATGCCAACGATGTTTGAAGACGATAATAAAAAGCAAGTTTCTGTATTAACCGAGATGAACTATTTATTGGGCGAGCAAGTGATGATGGCTACTATTCCACGCAGCCGTGCTTTTGAAACTTGTGCTGATACCTACAGTACCGTGTTTGATTTAACGACGAGTGATTTTGAGGGCGGTAAAAAAACCTTAGCCACAGCGCAAGACGCGGTGCAAAAAAGCGCACTTGAGCTAGAGCGTGTTTTGCATTCACATTGGCTTTCTTTAAATCAGGGGTAAGTAATTCATGGCCATAAAAACATCTGATCTGAACGCTAAATTGTTCGGTAAAGCCGATAAAAGACGGGCCTCTACCCCGCAAGAGGCACAAGCCGCTGCTAAAGCCCAAGCGCAGATCATTGAGTTAACCGTTGCCGGTGAAGCGATGGTAACTTTTGAACTTATTCGTATACCGGCTTCAGAGATTGATAGTCGTACTTCTGTTTTTACTCAAAATGCGCGTGAGCAATCATTCCTTAACGAACATGCGTTGGCCGATATTCTCAATACGTTACGTGAGCGTGGGCAGCAATATCCGGCTGTCGGTCGTCGGCTTGAGAACGGACAAATTGAGATCCTAGATGGTAGTCGCCGTCGTAAATCGTGTTTGATTGCCAAGCAAGATTTTTTAGTTTATGTCGCTGATAATATCACTAGCGATCATGCTAAATTTTTGTCTGATGTAGCGAATGCACATAAGCCCTTATCTCTGTATGAAAAAGGCAAAGAAATGCAAGCTCAGCTTGATAGTGGAGCAGCAGAAGATCAAAAAGCGTTAGCTAAGATGTTTCAGTGCAGTGAGGCGTTAGTCAGCGGAGCGCTAAAGGCGGCTTCACTGCCTCTAGCCCTGTTACAAGCTTACCCAAATGTGGTTGAACTTGGTCGACCGACCATCGTTAAATTACATAAGCAATTTAATGAATTAACACCTGATCAGCAAAAAGAGTTGTTAGATAAATGTCAGCAAGCCAATGGCTTTGTTTGGCAACACTGTCAGTCTCAAGGGGTTACTCGGATCACCAAAGAGGTCACAGAAACGATAGAATCTTGGATAGAGCAGCTTTCGCCACCGAAAAAAACGCTGAATAATAAAATTGAGCTGGTCAAAGGCCTAGTCAACTATCAGCGTAAAGGGCCGCTATTAACGCTGAATATCCAAAAAGTTGATGACCAATTGGCTCAAGAGATTTTAGACTTTCTCGAAAAGAAACTTAGCTAACTCGGTATCGTTTTCTTTCAACATAAAAAAAGACAGCCCATAAAATGGGCTGTCTTTTTTTATGTTAAGTGTATGGACGATTATTGATTACGCAGACGCTGCCAGTAGCGTTCATAAATAACGAGCGCTTCTGGGCCTACATCGTTAATAAATTCGCCTTTTTGCATCTCTTCATCAGAAGGAAAAATCGACGGATTATTACGTAGTTCGTCCGCTAATAAAGCTCTTCCTGATTGCGTTGCGGATGCATAACCTAAACTGTTTACTATCTCGGCTTGATTCTCAGCTTGATACATAAAATTAATAAATTTATGGGCTAGTGCTTTATTATTACTACCGGAAGGAATAGTAAAGTTATCCATCCATAGTACAGCACCTTCTTCAGGCATCACGAAGGTAAGCTCTGGTAGCTCTTCTTGGCCTTGGAATGCGTTGCCATTCCACTGCATGCCTAGGGCGACTTCGCCAGAAACATAAGGTACATGCGGCGCATCAGAGTTATACAGCAATACATTACGTTTTAAGGCAACCAATGATTGATAAGCCTTTTCTATTTCTGCTTCGTTTTGGGTATTGATACTAAATCCATTGAGTTTCAGTGCCATACCAAATACATCACGCATATCATCAATCAGCATGACTTGACGGACATATTTCGGGTCCCACAGATCGGCCCAGCGAGAAATTCCGTTAGGCAAATAAGCAGCGTTGTAGCTAAGGCCAGTAATGCCCCAAATGTAGGGCAAAGAATACTGGTTCTTTGGATCATGCGCTTGACCTAATAACGATGGCATAGCATCTTTCATGTTTGGAATTTGTGCGTGATCCAATTCGCTCAATAGCCCTTCACGAGCCATTTTTTCAATAAAATAAGCGGAAGCAAAAACAACATCATATCCGCTGCCTTTAAGAAGTTTGAGCCTAGTGTACATGGATTCATTATTCTCGAAGGTTGAATAATGGATCGAAACGCCTTCTTGAGCTTCAAACTGTTTGAGTGATTTTTCTGGCAGGTAGCCACCCCAAGCGTAAACATTCAGTCTTTGTGCTTGCGCACTCACTTGAGCAGAAGTAATGACGGCTGCGAGGACCAATCCTTTGATGAAAGATTTCATTGCATTTTCGTTCCTTAAAGTCCAGCCCAATGCTGGTGTTCAGATGCATAATTAGTTAAATCGGTGTTTCAATAAAGCAAATATAATTTATCGTTAAGAACAATTATTTTAACCTTCTCAATTCTTTGGCTTAGCATGATGTTTATTGTGTCGCGCAAGCCGATACCGTATCCACTTTACCTTTGTGCTACCATTGCCAAATCATGATGAAATGTGAATCTGTATGACGACTTTAACGACCGATTATCTTAACTACTTCCAATCTCTCCAACGCTGTGCACAACAGCGTAATCACCGCTTTGCCGTTTATCTGTCTGGTGAACTACCATGGAGTCGGCATGTTCTTCAAGCATGGCTTGCAACAGTAGAGGAACATCGTGTTGTACAACTTGGTGGTGTTCCGTTTTTCGCCGCTTCTTCGTTAGCGTATAACCAAGGACAGCGTCTTTTAGGTCAAGAATGTCATGTATTGATCATGGATTTTAGCCAAGGATTTGATGCTAATAGTTTTAGTGCTGCCTTAGGGACGTTAATTGGTGGCGGGCTTCTGTTTATTATCGGTCATCAGGTTAATCCTACCGCCGCTGATAATATTTGGCTTACTCGAGCACTTGAGCAGTTATTGATTGTTACCGAAAGCGATATTCCTGCCCTTCCTAAGTCTTTCCTTGTTCCTGAGTCATGCCATACCCAAGAACAAGCATTAGCGGTTGAGGCGATGCTTCGAGTGGTTACTGGACATCGTAAGCGCCCATTATTACTTACCGCCGATCGCGGTAGAGGCAAAAGTAGCGCTTTAGGTATCGCTGCTGCCAAGTTAATGCAATCGCGAACGCTCAAGATCATCATTACAGCGCCACGCTTATCGGCGATTACTCCGGTGTTTTATTTTGCAGCGCAAGGTTTACCCGGTGCAAAGGTAAGTAAAGATAAAATTGATTATCAAGCCTCTCAATTACAGTTTATTGCTCCAGATGAGCTGGAGCAACATGAGCATGACTGTGATTTATTGTTGGTCGATGAGGCAGCAGCACTGCCGTTACCGTTTTTGTATCGTTTTGTTGAGCGTTATCATCGAGCGGTCTTTTCGACCACTATTCATGGCTATGAAGGTTGTGGGCGAGGTTTCACGCTCAAATTTCAACACTGGTTAGCACAGCATCGACCACAAACGCATTGCCTACATTTGGAGCAACCTATTCGCTGGGCTGCGCAAGACCCTCTAGAGACTTGGCATCGAGAGACCTTTCTCCTCAATTATGATTTACGGTCGGATTTAGCAGCGATCACGCTCGATAATATCGATTATTTTAGTGTATCGAAAACCGAGTTATTGGCGTCACCTAGTTTGTTAAAAGAGGCGTTTGGTTTATTAGTTAATGCCCATTATCAAACTTCGCCGAATGATCTTTTCCATTTGTTGAGTGACGAAAAATTAACGCTCTACGTTGCTAGCCATCAGCAGTGTCTGGTTGGGTGTCTATTAGCGGTGCAAGAAGGCGGGTTGGACCAAGAGTTAATTGAATCGGTTCAGTTGGGTCAGCGTCGTCCTCGGGGGCATCTTGCCCCGGTTACATTAGCCAATCAGATGGGAATAACAAAGCCTGCGCAGCAGCAATGTTGGCGAGTGATGCGAATAGCGGTTCATCCCCAGCGACAACATTTGGGTATTGGCAGCCAGTTACTGACTCACTTTATTGAACACCATCCTTGTGATTATGTTGCTACCAGCTTTGGTGCTACGCCGGAGCTTATCCATTTTTGGCAACGCAATGGTTTTCATAGCATCAAGTTAGGTTCACAACGTGATCAAGCGAGTGGTTGTTTTTCATTACTGATGATCTACGCTCGACACGTTGAATGGCTCTCTCAAGCTCGTCGGCAATTCCAAGCACATTTGCTCTACGAGTTGAAAGATAGTTTGCAGTGCTTAGCTGCAAAGACGGTTTGTTTGTTATTGAGCGAAGCTAAAACCGAGAAGCGAATAACGTTGCCGGTTGATTTATTGACTCGTTACAGTATGGGCGGGGCGAATTATGAAAGTGTCGCAGTGTGGATTGAAAAACTCCTCATTCATTCTGCTTTTCAATCCTCAATGGTGATCGAAGATTTATTGATTGAAAAAGTCATTCAACAGCGTACTTGGACAGAGTGTGCAGCGACACATGGCTATACCGGACGTAAACAAACAGAGCAAGTATTACGTCACCAGCTCGCTCGGTTATTGAGTGATTTACAGTGTAAACTGAGCCTTCAATAAAACGAGGATTGAAATTTACACTGTAAACTGGAAAGCGTGTGACTGAGTCTACGAATTTAATCAATCCTCATTGGTATTGAGAGTAACTACTGACTACTTTTATAAGGGGTTGCTTATATTCGATTTCGATAAAAGGACACAACCCCTTAATCATTAGACGCTCATTTTACTTAACGCTGCTGCTTAGCTATGCTTGTGATTGGTCATTGTTGAGATTACTGTGCTGGTTGCCGACTTTAAGTGTTTGAGCTTGAAATCATGATCGATGATTTCGCTAGACGATAAAAGAAATTATTGTCAAGCGAGAACACCCTAGGAGTCACTATGGCTATTTCACGAAGGACGTTTCTTAAAGCAGGCGTTGGGGTTGGCGCGGTAGGGGTAGGTTATCGGCAGATAAATAAAACCAAAACTCAAGCTAACATTGTCATTGTTGGGGGGGGGAGCGGCCGGTATTGGTATTGCCAATCAATTGGGACATTATTTGGACGGCGCAACGATCACCGTGATAGAACCACGTGGTTTCCACTGGTATCAGCCGGGCCAAACGTTATTACTTGCCGGTGCTTATACACAAGTCAGTGATGTGATTAGTCCCAATGAACGTTTTATTGATGCTAGTGTGCGTTGGGTTGAAGATTCCGTAATTGAGTATCGGCCTGAGCGAAATCAAGTGGTGACTGAAAATGGTCTGTTAGTGAACTACGACTATTTGATTGTCGCGACGGGTGTTGAACTTCGTTATGACTTAATTGACGGGTTTGATCCGCAAGAAATTGGCCAAAACGGGATAACGAGTATTTATTACAGCCCGCAGGCCGGAATCGCTAGTCATCAACAAGCTCAAGCATTTGCCCATAGCCAAGGTGGTAAAGCCATCTTTACTCGACCGCAGGGGGCGATGAAATGCGCTGGAGCGCCAATGAAAGCGACCAACTTGGTAGAATACTTTGTCGCCCAGACCGGTCATCGAGATAAATTTGTTTTTGACTATTTTACGGCAGAGAATTTCCTTTTCTCAGTTAAAGTATTTGACCAGCGGATACGTGAGATTTGGCAGCAACGCAGCATTAACTCACACTTTCAGCGTACCTTAACCTCAGTCGATACGAGTAGAAAACAAGCCACATTCCAATTAGCGGACCAATCGACACACACCGTTGATTGGGATTTTATTCATGTTGCTCCCCCTATGACGGCCATAAAAACCATCAGAGAATCGCCATTGGCAGATAACGAGCAATTTAAGGGCTACCTAGAGGTCGATCAATATACGATGCAGCATAAGCGTTACAGCAATATTTTTGGCTTGGGAGATAATGTAGGGACGCCAATCGGTAAGACGGCGGCGTCTGTTAAAACGCAAATTCCGGTAGTGACACAAAACTTAACGGCACTAATAAAAGATAAACCATTAATGGCGAAATGGGATGGTTACACGTCATGTCCGATGATCTTAGATGTGGGTCATGCAATGCTGTGGGAGTTTGACTTCACTCTTCAACCGATGACAGCGCTACCGTTTCAAGTCGTTGACCCTCTAAAAAGCAGTCGCTTTGCTTGGAAGGTAAAAGAATCTGTGATTAAACCGATTTATGACATGATGCTACGTGGTTACACACCGATGTAGATCATTTTCTAGGAAGAGAAAAAACTCGCTACGTCTCTTTATCGCAAGACGTAGCGAGTCAGCTTCGGCAAGAATCAACCGGTTATATTCCCTTAAACTGATTAATCTTAGCGGCTAAATGAGTCATCTGTTTTTCTACGCCGATCACCGAATGTTCACCTTGCTGGGTAAGTTGTTCGGTGCGGCTACTTTGTTCATTTAAATTTTCTATGCTTTGATTAATTTCTACTACCGCTGCACTTTGTTCTTCAGCACCTTGAGCGATTTGTTGGTTCATTGAAAAGAGCGCTTGTAGAGTGGTGTTTAATGCTTGCACATCTTTTACTGCTTGATGATGAGTGGTCAAACTGTGTTGGCTATTTTCATGCACGACTTCAATTTGTGTGGTCACTGAATTCGACGCCGATCGAAGCTTATTGATGATGTCTTGGATCTCGGTGGTAGACTCACTAGTGCGTTGGGAAAGCGAACGCACTTCATCAGCAACGACCGCAAATCCTCGACCATGTTCTCCAGCCCTTGCGGCTTCTATCGCCGCGTTTAACGCTAACAAGTTGGTTTGCTCGGAAATAGAGCTAATCACTTCGAGAACGCGAAGAATATTTTCAATATGGTTGTTAAGCTGTTGCAGACTCTGCTGGCTGGTTGCCATATTCGAGCCGAGTTGTTCTATATGGGTAAGGCTGCTGTGCATCGCAGAGAGGGCATTTTGTAATGAGCTATTGCCTTGCGCGGAAAGCTCGCCTGCATGGCTAGCGAGTCGTGTCGCTTCTTCGGTTCGTTCGGTAATATGTTGACTGGCCTGAGAAATGGTTCCTAAAGCACTACGCTGTTCCTCGGTGGCTTGATTGGTTTCTTTAGCGTTATGTTTCAATTGTAAAAATGCCACTTGCGATTCCGCTACAGTTTGATTAACAGAACTTAATGAATCTCTGAACCGCTCAATAAAGAGGTTAATTTTCTGCGATAAATTCGCTACCTCTGCACCATCAAAAATATTCACTTTGTGGTTTAAATCAAGATGCTGGGCAATATGATCAATCTCACTGCTTAGTTGTTGAATCGGTTTAGTTAACGCCGTAACGACAAAGTGCATGATCACTAAGGCAACGGCGATAAAAATTAATGTAAACAGGAGCGATTGAATAAATTGAGCCATGATTGGTGAGGTAATTTGAGATTTGGGTATTTCAACAACCACAAAACGGTCTAAATCCGCTAACCAATAAGATCCAATTAAATAAGCGTCTTGGTTGACGGTAAGTTCAGTAATAATGGGAGCGGTTTTACCCGCACTAATGGCTTGTTGCAGTTGCCCGCTGGTATGATTCGCTAACACAGAATCTTTGGGAGCGACTTGGATTTTTCCGTCGCTCGATGCCAGCATGGCTCGCCCATTAGAGCCTATCCTAAAGCTTTCGATCATACTGACCAAGCTACTAACGTTGAAGCCTAACCCGGCGACCACATAAGGTTGATTGGTTCAAGGATTGACTTGTGTACTGCGATAATTAATAAAAATAACGTATTGCCTACCTACTTGATCTTGGTTCATGTTCAATTCAATGGGTTTGTTTTTGCCGAGAAAGTTGGGATAGAAATCTTTAAAGGGGTAATCGGCAAGGCGAGTGGCTCGATGCTGACCATCATAAGTAAAAATATATTTTCCTTCTGCGCTATCTAAGACGGCAAAAGCATTGTCTGATCCGAGTCGAGTCATCGCATTTTCTAATGCCTGATGAGCTACGGCGGGATTAGCAATGGATTTTTGTTCCGCGCTCCAATCCAGCAAACCTGAATGATGAGCAAGAAAATTCGACCCTGTGATCGCCGGTTGTAGCTGATTACTGATTTCAAAAGCGAGTCCGCGTAATTGACTCGGCAGAGTGTGCGACTTAAGCTCATTCAATTGATCATTTGATGTGCGGATTGCCTGTTGCCCCATGGCAATCAATGTACAAGTCACCAGTATGACGGATAGAACCCAGTTAATTCTGCGACGAATTGATAGCGTTTTCCAATACATAACATAAGCCTCATTTATTATTATTAACCAACCTATAGATCATAGTGTTTGTTTGCTAAAGTGAGTAATAAATGAACGAAAATATAGTTAACTATTCAGTAACATTCTGATGTGACGACGATTTTTAATCATAAAAAGGTTAATCCAACAGCAGTGAATGATCTTATTCTCTGTATTCGCGTAAAGGTTTAGCTAACCCTATCCATCTCTGAAGCAAGGATCTGATCACGGCATGAATTTCAAAACGGTTCGATTACTATTAGGCGATCAGCTCAATGCTCAACACTCTTGGTTTAAGAAAGTGGATGATGATGTACTGTACATTATTGCTGAACTTCATCAGGAAACGGGCTATGTGACTCACCACATCCAAAAAGTCGTCGCGTTTTTTTTGGCGATGCAAGAATTTGCTAAAGCAAGGCAGGAAGAAGGTCATCAAGTCGTTTACCTGACCCTCGATGAGACACAGAATTTTAGTGATCTACCACAATTAATCGCGCACTACGTACAACAGACTGGAGCCATGAGCTTCGAGTATCAGCGCCCTGATGAGTATCGTTTACTCGCACAGCTCGCAAACTTACGTTTTGCTAATACTGTTATTGGTTGTGTCGATAGCGAGCACTTTTTGCTGCCGTTTGAAGAGATTGAACAACATTTCCCTAAAGGCAAGCATAAAATGATGGAGCATTTTTATCGGCGGATGCGACAACGTTTTACGGTTTTAATCGAAGATGGCAAACCGCTTGCTGGTCAATGGAATTTTGATGCCAGTAACCGCAATAAATTAAAAGCACAAGATATTGCTCAGTTACCAGAACCTTTGCTGTTCAAAAATAACCCATCGGACGTTCTTGCACGCCTAAATCGACATGGAATACAAACGATAGGGCACTTAAAGGGCGATTTGTTTTGGCCAATCAATCGCGCGCAGAGTTTGACATTGCTTGCTCATTTTTGCCAAGTGTGTTTACCACGCTTTGGCCAATTTCAGGATGCGATGACCCACTTACATCCTGCGCAATGGAGTCTTTATCATAGCCGATTGTCCTTTGCTCTTAACAGTAAGCTCTTACATCCTAAAGAAGTGATTGATGCAGCGGTTGCGGCTTATCAGCGTGAGAGCCAGATCGATCTTGTCCAAGTGGAAGGCTTTGTTCGCCAAATCCTAGGCTGGCGTGAGTACATACGTGGCATCTATTGGGCCAACATGCCGCACTATGCTCAGCTCAATGCACTTCAGGCCACCTCCCGCTTACCTAGCTATTTTTGGACGGCAAAAACAAAAATGCATTGTATGCAGCGAGCGATCGGTCAATCACTCGATTTTGCTTATGCACACCACATTCAGCGTCTGATGGTGACGGGAAACTTCTGCTTATTAACTGGAATCAATCCCGATGAAGTCGATGCTTGGTATTTAGGTGTTTACGTCGATGCCATTGAGTGGGTTGAAATGCCAAATACACGGGGAATGGCTTTATTTGCCGATGGTGGCATCGTCGGGACTAAACCGTATGCGGCTAGCGGTTCTTATATTAATAAAATGAGCGATTATTGTAAGACCTGTTTCTATGATAATAAAGCCCGCAGTGGTAAGGCTTCCTGTCCATTCAATAGCCTTTATTGGCGATTTATGCATCAGCAGCGTGATCGTTTAGCAGTCAATCCCCGTATTGGAATGTTGTATCGCTCATGGGACAACATGACGGATCAGCAGCGAGCGGATATCTTACAGACGGCAGAATACTACGTGAGTCACCTGGAGGAGTTATAATGGATATTTTGGTGGTTGGCGCAAATGGTGGAATCGGTTTAGCCATCGTAAAGCAGTTATTATTGGCCTTACCTGAAGCGAATATTCATGCGACTTATCATCGCCAATGCCCCGATTTCACCTCTCAACGTGTCACTTGGTCTCAGTTGGATGTCACTCAAGAATCTGACGTTGCTTTATTCAGTCAGCGTTTTTCGACACTGGATTGGTTAATTAACGCGGTAGGTATGCTGCATGCTCAAGATCAGGGTCCAGAGAAGAATTTGCAAGCATTGAATAGTGATTTTTTTATGCAAAATATTACCATTAACACCTTGCCTACGCTGTTATTGGCCAAGTATTTTTCGCCGCTGATGAAAGCCAGTGATGCTGCTAAGTTTGTGACTATTTCTGCCAAAGTGGGCAGTATTAGTGATAACCGTCTTGGCGGATGGTACAGCTATCGGGCCTCTAAAGCCGCACTGAATATGCTACTGAAAACTCTCTCTATTGAGTGGCAGCGCACGATTAAACGAGGTGTCGTCTTGGCGCTACATCCAGGGACCACCGATACGCCGCT
The DNA here is from genome assembly GCF_013048685.1 of Vibrio sp. A8-1. Taxonomy (NCBI): domain Bacteria; kingdom Pseudomonadati; phylum Pseudomonadota; class Gammaproteobacteria; order Vibrionales; family Vibrionaceae; genus Vibrio; species Vibrio sp. A8-1. The sequence continues at coordinate 21,457 of NZ_VHTC01000023.1, read as the reverse complement.
GTCTAAGTCTTTTCAAGCCAACGTACCCGCCGATAAGTTATTAACGCCAGAGCAGGCTGCACAGCATCTGGTTGAGTTAATCATTCAAGCGAATTTGCAACAAACAGGACAGTTTTTGGCTTATAACGGAGAGCGCTTACCTTGGTAATCACGTTCTGTCCATTCTACAGACGCTAGGCTGAGTCTTAACGTTTTATCCTAAAACAGATAGAGGGTTTTCGCTATCTTGACCGAGTTGGCGTATGATGCGCTCATCGCCTTTATTATTGACCTTTATGACTAAATCAATTCCTATCCATACCGAACTCAATCCTGATCCATCTTCGTCAATTACCTGTTCCACTTGTCAGGCTTGTTGCTGCCGATTAGAAGTCATGCTCATTAGTGACACAGGGGTTCCTAAGCAGCACGTCGCGGTTGATCGATGGGGCGGAGAAACGATGCGTCGTTTGGATGACGGATGGTGCTCGGCGCTCGATCGTGAAACTTTTATGTGTACTATCTATGAATTGCGCCCTTGGGTTTGTCGTGCCTTTGAAATGGGCGAATATGAGTGCAGAGAAGAAAGAGATTTATTTCTTTAATGTTTAGCTTATGGATTTAACTTGTTTTTAAACCATAAGCTGAGAAGGTTATCTTAACGTTAACCTTGACCATGCTTGATTGTCACCGTGACTCTGTTAGGTCGTTAAGTGAGGCGGTTTATAGATCAATTGATTTCTACCTCGTCGCTTGGCTTCATACAACATATCATCTGCCCGATTTACCAAGGTGGAAATATCTTGGTAGCCACAAAATAGCCCAACACTGATCGTGACTGAGAAGGAGCGTTGATTATGGCTAAAGGATAAACTCGCGATCTGCTTGATGAGTTGTTCGAGCTTCTCAATGACTATCGGAAACTCTTGTTTAGAATAGAGACAAAATTCTTCGCCACCAAAACGTGCTACCAGTTCATTATCTTCATGATTAAAAAGATTTTGCATGCACTGAGCGACCGATTGTAAAACTTGATCTCCCATGGCATGGCCGTATAAGTCATTCACTTTTTTAAAATGATCCAGGTCTAGCATCGCAATACTGATCAGGTTTTTCGTTGTATAAATATGATCAAAAAAGAAGCGTCGATTCCACAATCCAGTTAATACATCTTTATTGGCCAGATAGAACATCCGATCGTTAGAATCCTTTAAATTTAATAAATTATTCACCCGACAATAGAACTCATCTTGATTAAAGGGTTTATGCAGAAAATCATTTGCTCCGGCTTTAAGAAATTGTGAGGTAATAGAGCGATCATTACTTGCCGAAACCCCAAGCAGCATAAATTTATGGCGTGGGTACAAGGCTAGAGTTTCTTGGATCATCGTGACGCCATTTTTAATCGGCATATCATGATCGACAATCACGAGCGTGATTTGTGGATGCTGTTTCAGTATTTCTAAGCCTTGTTGACCATTCTCGGCTTCTAAACAATGAATATAACAACGCTGTAATAATTGACACATATGACGCCGTACCATCACCGAATCATCAACCACTAAAGCGGTATGGGTTAAGTTGTTAATCAAGCGATCAATGAGTGGCGCTAAATACGCGACAGATGCAACGCTGTCTTTAAGGATGTAATCGAGTATCCCTTTGTTGACGAGCCGTTGACGAATGTCCTCATTAACGTGAGCAGTGAGAATAATACTAGGGATGTTTTTTTCGATCAGCAGATCGACGATTTCTCCATCTTGCGCATCGGGTAAACAGTAATCCAATACCGCGCAGAGTATATTGGTCGACTCTGGAGCGTCGAGTAAACGACGTGCCGATTGGTAGTCATCGGCAATCATCAGATCTACTTCTAGTTTTGAAAGAAGGGCAGTTAAGTAATTTCGATAAGCTCGACTGTCTTCAACGATGAGTACGGAATGTTGCACAGTAATACTCCCAATGGTTCTAATCGGACGCTGTTCCCATATTTATCGGGTGTTACCTGAGCCATTAATTGAAAGTCGCCAACGCTATCTATAAGAGCTGGCTCGTTATTCGTTTGTTATTGTTCTCTTTCTCAACTCGACAGTTGTAACGTTTAATTATTAAGTTCGGTATTCTTTATGAAGCGGTTTCCGTTTTGATCAAAGACTCTGAATCCAATCACCTCGCTTATCAAGGTGATTGGAGATTCATTCACTGGTTGCCTATCGTTTAGCTATCGCTGACCGTTTATGACTCTGTTATGCTCAGAGTCAGTAATTTACACTGTAAACACCTTAAACTTTAAAGCGTCCGACCAAGTTATACAGCTCATGCGCTCGGCCATTAAGATCTTGGCTACTGGCTTTGTTTTCATTAGCCAGATCGGCAGATTGACTACTTTGGTCAGAAATGACCACAATCCGTTCGGAGATTTCTTGGCCAACAATACTTTGTTCTTCAGTCGCGGTGGCAATTAATGAGTTCATATCCATGATCACACCGATAGATTGCTGAATACTTTCCAGTGCTTTTGCTGCTTCGCTGGCTTCTTTGACCGTCGATGTGCTGCGGTGTTGACTGGAGTCCATCGCTTTCACTGCATTGTCTGAAGCAGATTTTAACTGTTGAATCATGTTATGGATGTCTTCCGTACTGTCTTGAGTACGGCTGGCCAATTTGCGTACTTCATCGGCGACCACCGCAAAGCCTCTGCCTTGATCGCCGGCTCGTGCGGCTTCAATCGCGGCGTTCAATGCCAGTAAATTGGTTTGTTCAGCAATATCTTGAATAACCACTAAAGAGCTGGAAATATTTTTGACATCGCCTTCGAGTTTAGAAATCACGGTACTGGCTTCGGCGATCTCTTTGGCTAAGGCTTCTACCGAACGAGCCGCAGATTCAACAATTTTATGCGCTTCTTGAGCATTATCTTCCGCTTGTCTGGCCGAATTGGCTGCTTGATTAGCATTATTCGAGATCTCTTGAGCGGTCGTTGTCATTTCTGTCATCGCGGTGGCGACTTGCTCGGTCTCTTCGCGCTGCCCTGTAGCAATAATATCTACTTGAGCAGCGCGTTGCGTCATGGTATCGGTTTCTGCAACCACTTGTTGTCCAAGTTGATGGACACGTTGAATAATCCCTTGCAGGCTGGCCACAAAAGCATTGAAATTACTGCTTAGGCGGGCAAACTCTGGAATAGTGAAGCTTTCCATCCGAGCGGTGAGATCGGCATCGCCACTGGCAAAAGAGCGAATCGAGTCATCCAGCATATCCAGTGGGCGCATAATGCTGCGATTTAAGAACAGCGCCATGACTCCGACAATAATGACAATAACAGTGGCAATCGTGGTTAATGTCCAAAGGCTTTGAGTCAGTTGCTGCTGGGCTCGTTTTTCCATGGCAGCAATTTCTGCATCGACGTCATCGGTATAAAACCCAGTACCTATGGTTAAATCCCATTGAGGAATATAAATCGAGTAGCTGAGCTTAGGTAGAGGTACCGATTCACCGGGTTTTGGAAAATAGTAAACCGAGAATTCATCTTTTCTCGCGTTATTAATGATATCTCGAATTAAAAAGTTACCTTGGGCATCGGTCATATTGATGAAGTTATCGCCTAATCCAGCTTTACTCTGACCAAGGAGAAGGCGAGTCCCTTTGCTGTCATAACCAAAAATATAACCGTCAAGCCCAAAGCGAATCTCTCGTAAGATGCTCAGAGCTTCCTCTAAAGGCGCTTGACGACGCAGTAATGGCTCGATTGCGGTACGCGAAATCTCCAAATAAGATTTCAGCTCGGTTTTTTTCATCTCCATCATCGCAAGGCGAGTATTATTCATCTGCCCTTGAGTCAAACTGCGCGTTTCTGCGAAGGTTGAATAGATCATACTTAAGGCAATCAGTAATAAAGGCACAATCGACAAGATATAGAGGCGCTGGCGTATGGTTAGATTCATGGTGTTTTCCATCTTTCATGATTATTAAGTTCAAACCAACAGAGACCATTTTGCCTACTTGATCATTTCGTGGCGTGAGAATGATTGGTTATCTTATCGATATCATTGTCAGCGATGCAGGCTATTAACATAATATTAGTGCAGATATTTAACGGTGAATGAAAGATTACTATGTGGTGTCTCACATTTTTATGGTTAGTGAAGAAGGAAGCGTATCTTACTACTGAAAAAAGTCTGACTTTGTGGTTGATGAATGTTTATTACGCGTTGCGGTGAGAGACCCTCGAGCGAGCGAATCGATATTTTTGTATTTCAACACTCCATTTCTCCTGTGCTATAATCTGTGCCCATTTATCGGTAAGAGCCTTAAGCCCCATGAGTTTAAAAAACGATCTGCAAAAATTACACAGCCGTCTTGATACTTGTTCCCATAAGTTAGAAGCGGCTAAGACTCGCGGTGATAGCGCTATGGTGAGCAAATTTACGGATGAAGTTGATCAGTTGACCAAACAACTTAATAGTCTGAAGAACAAAGCCGAATATGAGCTAAACAAAGAGCGTAAAATGCTCGCGGATATGCCGTTTTATCGTGAGTTAACCAAAGAAGAGCAAGCCGATTTAGGAAAGCTGAAAAAATCCGTTAAAGGACTAATTATTGTCCATCCCACCACTAAAATTGGTAAAGCTTTGCGGGTTGAAGTGATGACTGGTTTTGCGCCTAAACCATTTTAATCGGCGCTCGGCCTACTTATGATCAGTAGGCCGAGGCTTCAACATCAATTAATAGCCCATTAACTGTAATAAATTTTCTGCGGTGTGCATCGCTTCTTTACGGTTGGCGATATTCAGCTTCTGATATAAGTTACGAATATGCGTTTTGATGGTCGTTCCTGCCACATCAAGCTCTTGAGCAATCTGCTCATTACTAAAACCTGAATAAATTAACCCAAGCACTTGCCACTCACGTTGAGTCAATGGACTGGTTCGAACCAATTCAGGGATATTGGGATGGTTAATCAGCTTTTCGACAAATTTTTCATCAAAATGAATAGAGCGACTACGCTGAGAGGTTGAAATCTCTTTAATCAACAACTGGGCACGATGACGCTCTAGATCGCCTAATTCTCCGCGGTGAACCATTTTTTCCAGTAAATGACCAATTTTTTGTCCATCGATCAGAAAATTACCCACCATGCCCGTTTGATTGGTGAGACGCAGTGCTTCTTTGAGTTTGTCACGCGCGAGTTCATCATCATTGCCGAGCGAGGCGAGCGTGGCTTCAACAATTAAGTTGCGATTTAAGTCGGTCAGTAGTTGGTACTCACTCGCTTGCTGTTGTAAAAATGCTAAGGTTTGCTTGGCTTCTGGATACTGTTCTAGGCAAATTTGTGCGCGAGCAATATTGCGCCATTGCAGTTGGAAGAAATGGTTATAAGCTTTTTCTGGCCGATGGGTAGTGGTCAACCAATGCTCTATCGCGGCTTTATCCCCACGAGCTTGCCAATACAACAACAAAGATAATGAGGCGTTGGCCGTCCAGTCGACATGATAATGTGACTGCTTGATCAAGTGATGGACTTGCTCGATATAACGTCCGGCTTTATCCAGCTCTCCACGGCCAACCGCGATACGAGCCAACATCGAATAACTGTGTAAATGTTGACTCGGTGAATGTTGACCAAGCACTTCTAATCCTTTGTGCGCACACTCCTCTGCTTCATCTAACCGATTCCAACACCAAAGAATTTGGGCGCGAATACGCAATAAAAACTCATGTAAGGGAACTTGGTGTAAATGCTGTTCTTCCACCAGCTTGAAGGCGTTATCTTGCACTTCGAAAGCCGCTTGTACGTAGCCTTGGGCAATTAAGATTTCGCTCTGTTGTAATAAGGCCCAGAGCGCTTGATGATAGACTTGATATTGCCGCGCCAGTTTTTCGGTTTGTTGCATCATTGATAGTGCACGACTGAGGTGACCAAGAACGTGGTTCACTTCTCCGACAACCAACGTAGCAACAATGCGGCTTCGATACACGGTGCTGTCTAATTGGCTTAATGCCAGTTCAGCGAGGGTTAAGGCTTTCTCGGGCTCATTTTTGTTGATTGCGACTTGAGCCAATAGCGCATTAAACTCACCTTGCTGTTTACTACTGAGTTCGACGTTCAGCGCTTGCATCTCTTTTTCTGCCTGCTCAAGCATTGCGCCCACGGTATCGTAGCGATGTTGGCTTTGTGCCAACCAAGCTTGCAGTAAACAGAGTTTTGGTTCTTTATAAAGCTGTTGTGGCGCGAGGAGATTAATCGCCGACTCAAGGACATTAAGCTCACCTTGGTTGAACATTTTCCAACCATGTTGAGTCAAAATACTCGCTAAAAGATCGGTATCCTGCGCTAAGTTAGCATGACGTAAGGCTTGATGTGGGGTAGAGGCTTCAAGCCAAGCGCGCGCGGCGGAGCGATGTAATTCTTGCTCTTGCTGAGGGATCCGAGCCATCCGTTGATGAGCGAGAAATTCAGCGAACAAATTATGAAAGCGATACCAGTTGTGCTCACCTTCTAACGGATAGATAAACAGACCATAGCGATTGAGCGATTCAATCATACTTAGGGCATCGTCTCGTTGTGTTAAGGCGCTGACTAAGCTGTCGTTAAAGTGATCCAATACTGAGCACTGCATCAGAAAGTGGCGTGTTTCTTTATCCAGTAAATCAAACACTTCTTCGACTAAATAGTCCCATAAATGGGCATGGTTAAAATGAGCGACCGATTCAACGGATTGGGCTAAGGTGCGCTTTTGATGTTGTGCTTGCAAAGCGATGAGTTGTAATGCTGAAGGCCAACCTTCAACATAATTACGCAAGTTGAGAGCGGTGACATCATCAATACCTTCTACAACACGCTGATTGAAAAAACGCGTGGTCTCTTCAGTATCAAACGCGAGCAACTCATTACCTATCTCTATCATTAAATCACGTACACGCAGATTGGCAGTGCCCAGTGGCGGTGTCATACGGCTCGTGACGACTAAGGTGAGATTATCGGGCATATGTTTTAGGAAAAAGCGCATCGCTTCGTGAATCTCATCATCACTGATCAGATGATAATCATCCAGCACGACAAAGCACTCTTGATCAAACTGAGAAATCTCAGCAAAAACTTCGCTGAACAGTGAATGGGGCGATGAAAATTGGCGTCGTTCTGCCAATTTTTGTGCATTGGGGCAGCTTTGTTGAGTCGCTTTATTCATCGCTTGCAGTAAGTAATTCATGAAGCGAAAAGGATCATTATCACTTTCATCAATACTATACCAGCCGACATTCGGCTTATCGGCAAGCCATTGTGCGGCCATAGTTGTTTTGCCATAACCCGCAGGTGAGCGGAAAAGGACCAGTTTATAACAAGGGGCCTTTTGCAGGAGTTCTAAAACGCGCGGACGGACAATCGCGTTGTGCAGCCGTCCTGGGCGAGTTAATTTCGATGGAATCCACATGATATTTGTCCCGTCATCGTTAATGACAGGGATGTTACTGGAACTTGCCGCAGACTGTTATTGATCCCAGACGACTTTCTTGCCAGATTCACAGTTCTTCACTAACTACGCCCCAATTATGTGACATCTATCACTTATTGCTGGTTTTGAATAGCGTGATATTACTGTTTTGCATACGAGATTCACTGCAAATTAAGCAACAAAAAATAAACTCATGTGATCGTTGTTGCATTTTGAGTAAATGTTTATCTGGCTGACCGAGTTTTGTAAAACGGGAACACTATGCTGATTAAACGCGTTGCTGTGATCGTTATCACTCATCGTTTGTTTCTCTGTTTGATCGATGAGAGACAGATCACCTCTACGAGGCTGTCGGTGTATCTACGCCCTTGCTTCTCATCCTAATTTGCCATTTCGGTGGGAGGATGTTTTGCTGGAAGAGGCAATGCAGGATAGGCCACAGATGGATTAAACCGAAAAGTGAGATTTCTCAATGAAACCTACGCAACAGAAAACTTTTGATAAAGCATTATTTCAAGCAAACGTGAAACGCCACCTTACCGCGACCTATGCGACGACGATTGAACATGCTTCTAGTCGAGTATGGTACTTAGCAATGGGGCAAGCGTTAGCGGAACTAACCACCTTTGATTTATTAGAAACAGAACAAGACCCACGCATCGTTAATGCGAAAAGTGTTAACTACTTGTCACTTGAGTTCTTAATTGGGCGGTTAACGGGTAACAACCTGATCAGCATGGGGCTGTATGAGCAGGTTGGCCAAGCAATGAGTGAGCTTGGACAGAACCTGACTGATTTATTAGAAGAAGAACGCGATCCGTCATTAGGTAATGGCGGTTTAGGTCGTTTAGCGGCTTGTTTTATGGATTCATGCGCTGCGCAAGAGTATCCAACAGTCGGCTATGGTTTGCATTATGAGTACGGTTTGTTTAAACAATCGTTTGAGGATGGACATCAAAAAGAAGCGCCAGATGCTTGGTGTGGAATTGAGGGCTATCCATGGGAAGTGGCTCGTCCCGACATTAAGCAAGAAATTGGTTTTTATGGCCATGTGGAAGTGTATCACGAGCAAGGCAAAGAGAAGCGCCGCTGGGTACCGGGCATGTTGGTACAAGCGATGCCGTGGGATCTGCCTATTGTGGGTTACCAGAGTGAAACCGTTTACCCGCTGCGTCTTTGGGAATGTCGCGCTATTGCACCGTTCTCATTAGAGAGCTTTAATAATGGTAACTATTTTGAAGCGCAGCACGCGTTGATTGATGCGGGCAATATCACCAAAGTGCTTTATCCTAATGACAACCACGAAAAAGGTAAAACGCTACGTTTGATGCAACAATATTTCCACAGTGCGGCTTCAGTGCGTGATATTTTGCGTCGTCATCAAGCGGCTGGTTTCTCGCTACAAGACCTACCAAAATATGAAACCATTCAGTTAAATGATACCCATCCAACCATCGCCATTCCTGAATTAATGCGCATTTTCATTGATGAGCATGATTTGACTTGGGAAGCGGCATGGGAAATCAGTTCAAAAACCTTTGCTTACACCAACCATACGTTATTACCAGAAGCCTTAGAAACGTGGAGTGAATCGTTAATCCAACGCTTGTTACCTCGTCATATGGAGATCATTTACGAGATCAACCATCGCTTCTTACAAGACGTTCGTGCTAAATGGCCTGGTGATGTAACCAAACAGCAAAAATTATCGATCATTCAAGAAGGTTTCCACCGCATGGTGCGTATGGCTAACTTGTGTGTTGTCGGGTCGTATGCTGTCAATGGTGTTGCCGCCTTACACTCTGCGTTAGTGCAACGGGATCTGTTTCCCGAATTCGTTGAGCTTTACCCTGGTAAGATCCAAAACGTGACAAATGGGGTGACCCCTCGCCGCTGGTTAAAATTCTGTAACCCAGGATTAACCGCATTGATCACCGAGAAGATCGGTGACCAATGGCCTGCGGATTTAGATCAGCTTAAAGAGATTGCCAAGTATGCTGATGATAAAGCGTTCCAAAAGCAGTTTATGGCCGTTAAGAAAGCCAATAAACAACGTTTGGCTGACTGGGTAAGCGACAATATGGGTATTGAGCTTGATACCAACGCTATCTTTGATGTCCAGATCAAACGTTTACACGAATACAAACGTCAGCATCTGAATATGTTGCACATTCTTTCGCTCTATCATCGCTTATTGAACGATCCAAAATTTGATATGCAGCCACGCGTGGTGTTCTTTGCTGCGAAAGCGGCGCCGGGCTATCACCTTGCTAAAGAAATTATTTACGCGCTGAACAAGATTGCGGAGAAAGTGAATAACGATCCTCGTGTGAATCACAAACTTAAAGTGGTATTTATTCCCGATTATCGCGTCAGCATGGCGGAAATCATTATTCCGGCAGCGGATGTGTCTGAGCAAATCTCTACCGCAGGTAAAGAGGCATCAGGTACCGGTAATATGAAAATGGCACTGAATGGTGCGTTAACCATCGGTACGATGGATGGCGCAAACGTAGAAATTCGTGAAGAAGTTGGTGATGAGAATATCTACATCTTTGGTTTGGATGTCGATGGCGTTGAATCTTTGAAAGCACGCGGCTACAACCCTTACGATTATTATCAAGCCGATCCACTGTTGAAAGCGTCAATGGATTTACTGCTGGGCGATGAGTTTACACCAGGTGCTCCGGGACAGCTGCGCGCGACTTATGACAGTTTACTGGATGGCGGAGACCCTTACCTCGTACTCGCCGATTTCGCTTCTTACATTCAAGCTCATGAAGCGATGGACAAGCAATATCGTGATCAAGCTGGCTGGGCGAAAAAAGCCATTTTGAATACCGCGCTGGTGGGTAAGTTCAGCTCAGACCGTAGTATTCGAGATTACGTGAATAATATTTGGAAATTAAAAGCGGTTAAACGCTAATTAACCGACTATCCGGCCAAGGAAACCCTTGGCTGGATAACTCTTTTCTTATACACCCTACATGATTTTTGAGGGGTAAGCAGTCCCTTCGGAGAAAGCGATGAAAGAACATAATGCATTAAAACAAGTCGCAGAGATGGCAAGAATTGCCGATAGCTATGTCAGCGCTTGGGGAGACGAGGCCACCGTTTCAGACGACACTATTCGTCGTCTTTTGGCGTCTTTGGGTTACGATACAACCAATGATCAAACGTTATTAGCGTCAGCTCAGAAAAAACATAAAAAAGATGTCTTGGATCCTGTGTTGGTGCTCTCAGAAGGGGATGCGGTTGAAGTTCCACTCTACCTAGGTGTCAGCGCTCGGGAAAGTGAATTTAATTGGCGGATAGAAACTGAGCAGGGAGAAGTACTTGAAGGCTATCTTCAATCACAAATAGTTCGTGATGAACGTGCAGAGGGTGGCCCTTTAGTGTTTGCGTTGCCAAGCGGTTTGGCGTGGGGATATCACACTTTATTGGTTACTCGTAAGCGGCGTAAAGCGCCGTACACAATGACGCTGATCATCGCGCCGCGAGCGTGCTATAAGCAACCAGCTTTGGTTCAAGGTAAAAAGCTCTGGGGACCAAGCATTCAACTCTATACCTTACGTACCCAACACAACTGGGGAATGGGCGATTTTGGCGATCTTAAACAGTTGGTGGCTGATATCGCTTCACGTGGTGGTGATTTTGTAGGGTTAAACCCGATTCATTCGCTATTTCCGGCTAACCCTGAAGGGGCCAGCCCATATAGCCCTTCTTCACGTCGCTGGTTAAATATCCTGTATATCGATGTGAGCTCGGTACCTGAGTTTGCGCTCAGCGCTGAAGCTCAGCAACAAGTCGGTAGTCAGGATTTTCAGCAACGTTTGCAAAAAGTTCGTGAAACTCACTGGGTTAATTATACCGAAGTGGCCGAGCTTAAAATGAGTGTCTTGCCGTTACTGTTTAATGAGTTTAAGCGCCGCCATCTGGATAATAATACCGATCGCGCGCGTGCCTTCTTAGCGTTTGTCGAGCAAGGTGGCGAAAGTCTTGTTCACCAAGCCGCGTTCGATGCACTGCACACGGATTTGCATGCACAAGATAACCAAGTGTGGGGGTGGCCAGTTTTCCCTGAAAAGTATCGTCATTTTGATAATGCGGCGGTACAAAAGTACATTGAAGAACATCGTGAACGTGTTCATCTCTACATGTATTTACAATGGGTCGCCGATACACAAATCAATGAAGTACAAGCATTAGCCGATGAAAAAGGCATGGCGGTCGGTTTATATCGCGATCTCGCCGTGGGAGTCGCTGACTCTGGCGCTGAAACCTGGGCGGATAACGGTAGCTTAGTTTTGGATGCCAGCATTGGCGCGCCACCAGATGTGCTGGGTCCTTTGGGGCAAAATTGGGGCTTACCGCCACTTAACCCACAAACCTTACACGCCACGGCTTACGATGCTTACATCAAGTTGCTTCGTGCCAACATGAAACATTGCGGTGCGTTACGGATTGACCATGTACTGGGCTTGCTGCGTTTATGGTGGATCCCAAAAGGTGAAAATGCCACTCAAGGTGCTTACATTTACTATCCAGTTAAAGATATGTTGGCTATTTTGGCGCTCGAATCGCACCGTCACCAGTGCAGTGTCATCGGTGAAGATTTAGGTACCGTTCCTGATGAAATTGTCGCATTGCTGCGCGATGCAGGGGTGCACTCTTACAAAGTCTTTTTCTTTGAAACTTCAAAAGAAGACGGCGGGTTTATTTCTCCGACTCATTATGCCGATCAATCGATGGCGGCCTTATGTACTCATGATATGCCAACGTTACGTGGTTTTTGGCACTGTGATGATTTGAAAATGGGCCGCGAGATTGGTTTGTATCCTGATGAAGCGCAGCTGCAAGAGCTGTTTACGGATCGTTTGAAGTGTAAACAAGGCATTCTGAATTCGGTTGATTGGCACGGTTACTTACCAGCAGGCATTGGACGTGATGCTCAGTTAGTTCCTATGGACTCTTACTTAAGTGAAGCATTGCAATTGCACGTTGCGGCCGGGTCTTCCGCGTTACTCAGTGTTCAACTCGAAGATTGGTTGGAAATGGATAAGCCTGTCAATATTCCAGGTACCGTAAATGAGTACCCCAACTGGCGTCGTAAGCTATCAATGAACTTAGATGAGATCTTTGCCCGCGACGATGTTAATCGTATTGCGACTAAATTGACCCAGATTCGCGCGAAAGCGAGCCAATAATAAACCGGAGTAGCCGCCTTTGGGCGGCGATGATACTGGCGTTGTTCACTCATCAATGTGCTGTTTATGACAATAATAGGGCATCTTTTGGGGTTAAGGTTAAGAAATAAACGCTAGGTCACTCCATGTTTTTACCGGGTTAGCTAAGATGTATCAGGCTAAATGATCGAATAAATTCCGAGTGTCTACTACAGCACAAATCGGATCTGTCAAACTCAAGGTCATGGATGCCATGCTAGCAAGCCCGCACTTAGCGGGCGTTTTTCCTTTTGATAGTCTTGGTTAGGAGTAAGTATATTGAACCCCGTAAAAAAGAAACCGCTGAAAAAAATCGTTAAGTTACAGCAGACCTATCAACAATTATTGCATGCTGCGTGTGCCGATCCCTTTGCCTTTCTTGGCCCTTATCTTCCACAAGAGCAAGGGGCACTGCGGGTATGGCTTCCTAATGCAGATAAGGTTGAGCTGCTCTTAGAAGGGCAACCAAGAATCGCCTTAGAGCGTGATGAGTTCGATGGGTTTATTCTTAAATCCGATCATGATCTGCGGTTTACCCATTACCAGCTGGCGGTCGATTGGGCCGGCACAGAGCAAATCATTGATGACCCTTACCAATACCATTCCTTATATGCTGAATTTGAACAGTTGCATACGCCCAAGCAGATGTACCATCATATGGGAGCGCAATTTGTTACCTTAGAGCGTGATGGACAGCAGATCAGCGGAACTCGTTTTTTAGTCTATGCGCCTCATGCTTCAGCTTGCAGTTTAATCGGTGCCTTTAACCACTGGGATGGACGTCGCCATCCGATGCAACGCCTTGATTACGGGATCTGGGGATTATTTATTCCTAATTTACCCGAAGGAACACAATATAAATTCGAACTGAAAGGTCCTCATGGGGAAGGCTTACCTCATAAGGCCGATCCATGGGGTTTCTATGCTGAGCAGTATCCTTCTTTAGCTTCCGTGACTTACGATCATCGCCGCTATCAATGGCAAGATACCCGCTGGCAACAGCGCCCCATTTCCGAAAAGCGCAAACAAGCACTGTCTTTTTACGAGTTGCATCCGGGGTCTTGGAAGCGCGGTGAAGATGGGCGCTTTTTAACTTATCGTGAATTGGCTGATCAGCTAGTACCTTATCTGGTGGATATGGGCTATACCCACGTAGAGTTAATGCCAGTTTCTGAGCATCCCTTTTATGGGTCTTGGGGATATCAGCCGATAGGGTTATTCGCTCCAACCAGTCGTTATGGCACGCCGGATGATTTTAAATATTTTGTCGATCAGTGCCATCAGGCGCAAATTGGAGTGGTGCTAGACTGGGTTCCTGCCCATTTTCCATCCGATTCCCATGGGTTAGCGAATTTTGATGGTACGCCGCTGTATCACGATCCTGATCCTCGCCGTGGCTGGCATCAAGATTGGAATTCCTATATTTATGATTTAGGCCGTGAACATGTGCGCCGCTTCTTAGTGTCTAACGCGCTCTATTGGTTTGAGATGTTCCATATTGATGGCATACGAGTCGATGCTGTTGCTTCTATGCTTTATCTCGATTACTCGCGTAGCCATGATCAATGGATCCCGAACGTTGATGGGGGACGTGAAAATTACGACGCGATTGCGATGTTGAAATGGATGAATGAAGAAGTGTATAAGCATTTCCCGAATGCCATGACCATTGCTGAAGAGTCAACGGCTTTCCCTGGCGTTTCTGCCCCAACCTTTGTTGGGGGGTTAGGCTTTGGCTTTAAGTGGAATATGGGGTGGATGCACGATAGCCTTTCTTATATCAAAGAAGATCCGGTGCATCGTAAATATCATCACAACACTTTAACCTTCCCATTAATTTATGCCTTTAGTGAAAACTATGTCTTATCGCTGTCACACGATGAAGTGGTGTACGGTAAACAGTCATTGATTTACAAAATGCCCGGTGATGAATGGCAGCAAACTGCGAATATGCGTGCCTATTTGGGTTACATGTATGGTCAACCAGGTAAGAAACTTAACTTTATGGGCGCTGAATTCGCACAAACGGGGGAGTGGAACCACGATGATCAACTGCAATGGTTTTTGTTGGAGTTTGAGCGTCATAAAGGGGTACAAAACTTAGTCCGCGATTTGAACCACTTGTATCGTACACACAGCGCGCTGCACGAACTGGATTGTGATCCTCAAGGGTTTGAATGGCGTCTACAAGATGCGGCTGATGCGAGCATTATCGCTCATGAGCGGATCAATAGTGCAGGTGAGCGCGTGTTGGTGATCACCAATTTTACGCCAGTACCACACGAAGCGTTTCGTTTAGGTGTTCCTGTCTCGGCCACTTATCACTTGCTCTTGAATACGGATGAAAAGCGATATGGCGGGAGTGGTTTTGACGTTTTATCGGTCGTCAACAGCGATCGTGTGCCGAGCGAAGGGTTAGCACAATCACTGCGGTTACGTATTCCACCGTTAGCGACGTTATTTTACAAACTGAATTAGCAAAAAAAAAGCCAGTCGCAATTGGGCGGCTGGCTATCTATTTGTGAACAAAATATTCACTAACAACGTCAGTTGGCTAGGTGACCCTCGGCTTAAAAGGGTCACTTATTACAATACAATTACCGTGCCAATATTTTTTGGTGACAAAACCAGCAAAATGGACTGATTTTCGCAGTTTTATAGCGTCATGTTTCATAATTGCATTTGCAAATTGCAATTGAGAGGCAGTTCGCAAAAAATCCGCCTCATTCAACATCCTTACATTACGTTCATCAAATAAGCGCCAAGCTTGAGAGTAAGAAAATCCCTAAGGTACAACTGATAAAAGAAAACACCGTTGTTAAGGCGATAATGTTTGCAGCGAGTGGTGCATTTCCTCCCATCGCTCTCGCCATGACATAGCTTGCGGCAGCGGTTGGTGCTCCAGTCATTAATAGAATAATCCCGACATCCATACCCCGAAAGCCAAACCATAATGCAGCGCTGGTGATCAACAGCGGTGACCAAAGCAGTTTGTAGCGAGTCGCAAACCAAGTCGATCGGGAATCATTTTTTAGTGATTGGATATTCAGTGAGCCACCGGTGCAGAGCAAAGCAAGAGGCAGAGTCATGTTGGCAAAATAGTGTCCTGCTTCGCTGATCATAGTAGGGATCGGTAGTGCTATCGCATAACACAATACCCCAAGTAGGATCGCGATAATCAACGGGTTCTTCGTCAATGTTTTGAGTATCGTTGTGAGTGCCTTCGTTCCTTGTGTTTCGCCTTTTGGCGTTAAAGCGATCACCGCTTGAATATTATATAGCACCGTTGTTGTTGCGACATAAATCGCGGCTAATGCGACCCCACTATTACCATATAAATTAGCAACATATGCCAAGCCTATGATTGCGGTATTGGCTCGAAAGCCGCCTTGAATGATCACGCCTTGATCTTGAGGATGATGAAATTGTCGCTGAGTCATCCAGCAGGTAAACAAGAAAAAAATAAAATTAGCAACGAGCCCAAAAACAATCAAGGACAGACTGGAAGAGAAGTCATGCTCGGCTCCGACAATACTGAGAAAAAGCATCGCCGGGAGTGTGACTTGAAAAACCAGTTTTGAGGCAACATCAATAAAATTATCGTTAATCAACTGCACACGCTTGAGTAATACCCCCAACAGTAACATTAAACAAATCGGGCCGGTAATGGAGGCTGAAAATTGCAGTTGGGTGATGAGCGCTTGCATGATAGACCTTCCAATGGAGAGAGTTTTCATTCTTTCATAGATAAGCAAGAGCGAGAATAGCCAATCCATAAAATCTCTCTTTTGCTAAGGGGGGACCTTTGTTTAAGTCACGCTTTGTTGTGCAAACTTTGTTAATGATTTTCGTGCTGAGAAGCGCATTCATTTCAAGCTGTTAAATTGTTGCCCATAGTTTTGATAAGGTTAACAATTTCGCAATAATAATTATCCTCTCGTTTGAATCTATGGGATCATATTGGCTGCCGTTTGGCCCGATAAGGAAAAATAATAATGAATCGAAACGAGAATGTCCCATTGCCCAACAATACCCGAGAATGGTTATTCAACCGCAACAGCTTGATTGTGTTAGCGGATATTGCCCTGTTTTTTATCCTACTGAATACCTTACCTTTTGCCCCTAATGTCGTCCTTGGATTGAGCATTTTAGCGTTTATCGCTGTGCTATGGTTAACCGAAGCGTTGCATGTCACGGTAACTGCGATTTTAGTGCCGATATTAGCGGTGATATTTGGAGTATTTGAAACTCAGGCTGCACTGAATAGTTTTGCTAACTCGATCATCTTTCTCTTTTTAGGCGGATTTGCGTTAGCGGCTGCGATGCATCGTCAAGGGCTGGATAAAGTCATTGCTGATAAAGTGTTAATACTGGCACGTGGGCGCTTTAGTGTCGCGGTGTTCATGCTGTTTGGTGTCACGGCTGGCCTGTCAATGTGGATCAGTAATACGGCCACAGCGGCGATGATGCTACCTTTAGTGCTTGGTATTTTAAGTAAAGTTGACCAAGACAAAGGCCATAATACTTATGTATTTGTGCTGTTAGGTATTGCTTATAGTGCCAGTATCGGTGGTATTGCAACGATTGTTGGTAGTCCTCCGAATGCGATTGCCGCGGCTCAAGTCGGGTTATCCTTCTCTGAGTGGATGCAGTTTGGTTTGCCGACGACTATCGTCATGTTACCTATTGCGATGTTGCTACTTTATTGGATGCTTAAACCCGATCTAAAAGGGCAGTTCGAGCTCAATCACGAGACGGTGAGTTGGGATAAAGGGAAAGTGGTGACTTTGACCATTTTTGCCTTGACCGTTTCATTGTGGATATTCAGTAAACCGGTGAATGAACTTCTTGGTGGTTTTAAAAGCTTTGATACGATTGTCGCCTTAGGCGCGATTGTTCTGGTCTGTTTTGCACGAGTGGTTCACTGGAAAGATATTGAAAAAACCGCCGACTGGGGGGTATTACTGCTGTTTGGTGGTGGTATCTGTCTCAGTAATATTCTCAGACAGACCGGAACTAGCGTGTTTCTGGCCAATGAACTGAGCTCGATGATTTCAGACTTAAATATTTTACTGATTGTTATCGTGATTGCGGCTTTTGTGGTGTTTTTAACGGAGTTTGCCAGTAATACGGCCAGTGCCGCATTATTAATTCCGGTGTTTGCTGGTGTTGCTGAAGCTTTAGGTGTTTCACCCGTGATACTGTCGGTGTTGATTGCGATAGCGGCATCGTGTGCTTTCATGCTCCCTGTGGCAACGCCACCGAATGCGATTGTTTTTGCGACAGGACATATTAAGCAAAGTGAAATGATGCGAGTAGGGATGGCATTGAACATCGCTTGTATTGTGATTTTATCAGCGATTGCGATGTTATTCTGGAATTAATCGGGACCGCTCATCGTCTCTGCTGTTGAAAACGATAAAACCCCAAGCTTATCTTTGCATACTTGGGGTTTTATTATGGGCGAATATCGTGATGTTTACTGATTAATAAAGTGTTTGAACTTTTCTTGAGTGGCGGCATCAGCCTTGTTGTACCAGAAATACAGCATCTCTTCGGCGGTATTATCGATCGCCTGTGGGGCTTTTATGTTGTTGGAGACTGAAGTGGTGGTGACGATGGCGGCAGGGCCTCCTGCACGATTGTATTCCAACAATTCTTGTTGATAGTTACGCCCTATTTGCATCCCGGGTTTGATCAGTCGATCTTGCTGGAGAGCAACAGACTGCCCGTTAGAATCTTGCAGTGACCAAGTCAGATGACGGATATTGTTTTCCGCGTCAACGGCGTTACGGTAGGTTGGTAGATCAAAGGTTAGATTGGTCTCTTGCGCAGAAAAAGTCGCAACAATCACTTCACTTTCCACTTGAATACGATCATTACCTTGTGTGAAATAAGGTTGATAGCGGAAGACGATCTGTTGTTGTCCATCTTCTAAAGTTAGTGTTTTTTTTGCAGAAAAAAAACCGCCAGAAACCGCAGGTTTCTCTCCATTAACCACCAACATATTAATACTATCAGGAATATCAATGGTGACTTTAGCTAGGGTTGCGGCACTAAAAACAATCGCAAAAAGACACGATAATGGCTTGATGGCATTCATCTATTTTATCCTATTGATTACTTGAAGAAGGGAAGACTGTCAGGGTGCCGCTTGTCCGTGATAAAAGCAAGTTTTCACATCGGTAATCACTGAGCGTTCATCAAAATATCATCTTTCGATTCGCTTCAATATACGCTTACCTATCCTCAATATGAAACGATGCGAGCATAGCCAAAAATAGCCGTTTTTCTACTCTATAGGATAAAAAATCCGTTTTTTTGGCTGAAGATTGCCTTTAGCATGTAACACGTTGAATCTGTCCCATTCATTGCTCGTTGTGCCTCGAAAACTCTGGAACTCCATTTTTCAAACGCTCACAAGTATCAAATACTGTCTCAGATGTTTAATCAACCATAAGAGAGACAGATATGAAGCGTACTATTCTGTGTTCGGCGGGGATGGCTTTTGCCTTGTCGTTCACTAGCACGGTAATCGCAGCGCCAAGCGCACCAAATATTGATGTATATGGCTCAAATAACCTGCAGTTTTCTAAAATACAGCTAGCAATGGAAACGACCGCGGGCTATCACCAAATGGTGCAGTATCGAGAACAAGCACCTATTTCGATTACCTTTAATCAATGGAGCGGTGAACGCGGGCATACTTATAAAATTTTATTTGATGGTGTGGAAGTGGCCTCTGGGCCGATCAGTGGCAGTCAAACCACCGCCAACTTCACCTATGATAAAGGTGGCCGTTATCAACTCCAAGTTGCAGCCTGTGATGATTCTGGGTGTACGACCAGTGCGCCAGCAGAGTTAATTCTGGCTGATACCGATGGTTCACACCTTGAACCTCTGACCATGAACGTTGATCCGAATAATAAATCCTATTCACTGGACCCTGATACCGTCGTTGGTACCTATTTCGTTGAGTGGGGCATTTATGGTCGTAATTATACGGTGGATAATATTCCAGCCCATAACTTAACGCATATCTTGTATGGTTTTATCCCTATTTGTGGTCCGAATGAGTCGGTCAAATCGGTCGGTGGTAATAGTTATAATGCCTTGATGACCGCCTGTCAGGGGGTACCTGATTACGAAGTGGTGATCCACGACCCTTGGGCGGCATACCAGAAAAGTTTTCCTCAAGCAGGACATCAGTACAGTTCACCGATCAAAGGTAACTATGCGATGTTAATGGCACTCAAGCAGCGTTATCCCGACTTAAAAATCTTGCCATCAGTCGGAGGATGGACGCTATCCGATCCTTTCTATGATTTCACGGATAAAGCAAAACGCGATACGTTCGTTGCATCGATGAAACGTTTTTTACAGACATGGAAGTTTTATGACGGTATCGATATCGATTGGGAATTCCCCGGTGGCAATGGCGCTGCCCCAGATTTAGGCGATCCGATCAATGATGGACCAGCTTATATCGCCTTAATGCAAGAGCTACGGGTGATGTTGGATGAACTTGAAGCGGAGACCGGTCGTTCTTACGAACTGACCTCTGCAATAGGCGTCGGTTTCGATAAAATTGAAAAAGTCGATTATGGTCAAGCGATTCAATATATGGATTATATCTTTGCGATGACCTACGATTTTTATGGTGGTTGGAATAACGTCCCTGGCCATCAAACGGCACTGTATTGCGGTAACTTTATGCGCCCAGGTCAGTGTGATGGAACAGGCATTGATGAAAACGGTGAACCGTATAAAGGCCCTGCTTACACCGCGGATAACGCAATTCAATTATTGCTAGCCCAAGGTGTACCAGCCAATAAGCTGGTTCTTGGGGCTGCGATGTATGGTCGAGGTTGGCAAGGTGTGATGCCGGCTTCGTTGACCGATCCTACCGATCCGATGACAGGGGTTGCGACCGGCAAATTAACGGGCTCAACAGCGCAGGGAGTCTGGGAAGATGGTGTCATTGATTATAAGGGCCTTAAAGCGTATATGATTGGTGATAATAACCAAGGGATTAATGGCTTTGAATACGGTTATGATGCCCAAGCCGAAGCTCCTTGGGTATGGAATCGCACTACAGGAGAATTGGTCACGTTTGACGATCCGCGCTCGATTAAAGCCAAAGGGGCTTATGTTCGTCAGCTAGGTTTAGCCGGTTTATTCTCATGGGAAATTGATGCGGATAACGGCGATATTCTTAATGCCAAGCATGAAGGGCTTGCTCAAGGATCGAATCCACCAGTTAATCGCGCTCCAATTGCTGATGCAGGTATGGCGCAAACCGTTGTCGCTCCAGCGACCGTAACCTTAGATGGCAGCGCTTCCAAAGATACCGATGGCACGATTGCCCGTTATCAATGGGAACAAATTGCTGGGCCAACCGTGCAACTCAGTGATGCGAATCAAGCTCAGGCGAGTTTTTCGATTGGTGAAGTCACTCAAACCGAAACCTTACGTTTTAAGTTAACCGTAACAGACAATGAGGGAGCGAGTGGTTCCGCGACGGTTCAAATTACCGTTAAAGCCGAAGACGGTGGTGTGGAAAATACGCCTCCCGTTGCGATTGTCTCTGCGCCTTCTGAAGTGAGAGCTGGTGAGCAAGTGTTGGTTGATGCCTCGGCATCTTATGATGCGCAGCAAGAGACGCTGAGCTTTGGTAAGTGTTCACCAAGCCCCTATTGACAGAAAAAGTGTGACACTCAGCACTTGATCCACTTTTTACTATTGAGTGATCATTCCAGTGCTTCATCCTGTTTGTTATGAGCAGAAAGAAAGCCCCTA
>NZ_VHTC01000022.1:0-61906 GCF_013048685.1 Vibrio sp. A8-1 | reverse complement strand
TTTTGCCATTTGCTTCCTTCAGATTTCACCTCACGATGAACACCCTTGCATAGGCTAACGGTTCCCGCTCGACTGAGCCCGTAGAGGACTTTCACCTCCTAGATCAACGCCATGCTCGGCGCACAAAGAAAAGGGTCGACATTTCACGTCGACCCTTTTGTATATTGGTAATAGCAGACTTATCGACGGCAAATCTTGTTCAAGATCGGCGAAGAGCCAGCCTACTTAGCGTGGTATTAGCCCCGAAAGGCTTTAAACGCATTGATCAAACCATTGGTTGAGCTGTCATGAGAGATAACGTCTTGACCATCCGCCAACTCAGGAAGAATCTGATTCGCTAATTGCTTACCTAACTCTACGCCCCATTGATCAAACGAGAAAATATTCCAAATCACACCTTGCACAAAAATCTTATGCTCATACATTGCAATCAAATTGCCTAAAGTTCGTGGCGTGATCTGTTTAACTAAAATCGAGTTAGTTGGACGGTTACCTTCAAAAACTTTAAAGGGGACTAACGCTTCAATTTCCGCCGCAGATTTACCCGCTTTCAGTAATTCCGCTTTCACTACATCGGCAGATTTACCAAATGCAAGCGCTTCAGTTTGCGCAAAAAAGTTCGACATCAATTTTTGATGATGATCGCTGACGGCATTATGAGTCAATGCTGGCGCAATAAAATCACAAGGGATCAGCTTGGTGCCTTGGTGGATCAACTGATAAAACGCATGCTGACCATTGGTACCTGGCTCACCCCAAATGATCGGTCCTGTTTGATAAGTCACAGCCTGACCATTACGATCAACGTATTTACCGTTCGATTCCATATTCCCTTGTTGGAAATAAGCCGCAAAACGATGCATGTATTGATCGTAAGGTAAAATCGCTTCTGATTCAGCGCCATGGAAGTTGTTATACCAAATACCAATCAGAGCAAGGATCACCGGAATATTACGCTCAAACGGTGTATCAACAAAATGCTGATCCATCTCGTGAGCCCCAGCTAACAACTCAATAAAGTTATCGTAGCCAATTGATAGAATGATCGACAAACCGATGGCTGACCACAGAGAATAACGGCCACCAACCCAATCCCAGAATTCAAACATATTTTCGGTATCAATACCAAACTCAGTCACCGCCTGACCATTGGTCGACAGCGCAGCAAAGTGCTTCGCCACATGCGCTTGATCGCCCGCGACGTTTAAGAACCAATCACGCGCAGAGTGAGCGTTAGTCATGGTTTCTTGCGTGGTGAACGTTTTCGACGCCACTAAGAACAGCGTGGTTTCCGGATCCACTTTCTTCAATGTCTCAGCAATATGAGTACCATCGACGTTGGATACAAAGTGCATGGTCAGATGATTTTTATACGGCGCGAGCGCTTCAGTCACCATATAGGGACCTAAATCTGAACCACCAATACCAATATTCACTACATCGGTAATCGCTTTACCGGTAAAACCTTTCCATTCACCCTTGATCACGCGCTCTGAAAATACACGCATCTTTTCTAATACGGCATTAACGGCTGGCATCACATCTTGGCCATCGACCATTACTGGGGCATTACTGCGATTACGTAGTGCAGTATGTAAGACGGCGCGACCTTCAGTTTGGTTAATCGCCTCACCGTTAAACATTGCTTGAATTGCATCTTCGAGATGAGTCTCTTTGGCTAAAGCAAACAGGTGTTGCATGGTCTCTTGATTGATTAAATTCTTCGAATAATCAACCAGAATATCTTGACCAAAACGCGCCGAGTAATGACTAAAACGCTGGTTATCCTCAGCGAACAGAGTGGTTAAATCCATGTCTTGCGCAGATTCAAAATGCGCGGTTAGTGCTTTCCAAGCGTTGGTTTGCGTTGGATTAATGTTTTTCAACATATTCTCTATCCCAATGTTACGGTAGGTTTTATTCCTTATTACCTTGCCTATTAGCTAGGTTGGAATCCCTGTTAATGCAAAAAAAGAAAATCATCATCGTTCGATAAAGCAGAACCACTGCTCAATAAACTCATTATCGCTGAGCCATCGTCGCGCGACTTTGAGATAAGTCAGTGAAACCCACATCGGAGGCTCAACTTGTTTAATCACTGACTTGTTTAGCCTATTTCTCCGGTGAGATAATGCATCTCTACTCGAGAGGTCAGTTTGGTCACGAGTTCATAACCCACGGTACCGATATGTTCAGCCACTCGCTCAACTGGAAGGTCTTGCCCCCACAGAATGGCTTCATCACCGACGTTATCCTGAGCCTCTGGGCCTAAATCAACCGTCAGCATATCCATAGAAACTCGCCCTGCCATTGGCACAATACGACCATTGACTAACACTGGCGTACCATTAGGTGCCGTACGTGGATAGCCATCACCATAACCAATCGCAATCACACCGATTTTAGTCTCTCGTTGAGCGGTCCATAAGGCACCATAACCGATACTCTCTCCGGCCTTCACCTCTCGAACAGCGATCAGAGGTGCCGTTAAGGTCATGACTGGACGGTATCCCATCGCCTGAGCGTCCTGATGGGCAAAAGGAGAAACACCATAAAGAATGATTCCTGGTCTTACCCAGTCTAGCTGACTTTCCGGCCATGCCAATAATCCAGCCGATGCAGCCAATGAGCGCTCGCCTTTACAGCCATCGGTCAACGATAAAAACAGCTCAATTTGTTGGCGCGTGATCGGGCTATCGAGTTCATCAGCACAGCCAAAATGGCTCATATAACGTAGAGGTTTAGCCACATTTGGGCAGCGATGTAAACGCTCAACAAACTCAGCGTGTTGCTCAGGACGCACACCAAGACGATGCATCCCACTGTCGATTTTTAACCATACCGATACTGGCGTGTCTAATTGTGCGCGTTCTAAAGCCTGTAGCTGCTCTTCACAGTGCAAGACTGTTTGGATATTGTTGGTCATTAAAACCGGAAGATCGCCAGCAGAATAAAAACCTTCTAAGAGGAGTATTGGCTTAACAACGCCATTCGCTCTGAGTTGCAGAGCTTCTTGAATTCGAGCAACACCAAATGCATCGGCATCTTGAGCGTAGCGAGCAACCTCACGAGAGCCATGACCATAACCATTAGCCTTAACGACCGCCATGACTTTACTGCTAGGAGCCTGCTGCTTGATTCTTTGTAAGTTATACTGCAACGCTTGCAGATCAATACTCGCTTTAGCGGCTTTCATGTAGTTCATACTATTATTCATCATCAAACGCTGGGCCTGCGTAGTTGTCAAAACGAGAATATTGACCTTGGAAAGTCAACCGTACCGAGCCTATTGGGCCATTCCGCTGCTTACCAATAATGATTTCCGCAATCCCTTTCATTGGACTATCCGGGTGATAGACTTCATCACGGTAAATAAACATGATCAAATCGGCATCTTGTTCAATCGAGCCAGATTCACGCAAATCGGAGTTGACTGGCCGCTTATCCGCACGTTGCTCCAACGAGCGGTTTAACTGTGAAAGCGCCACCACAGGGACATTAAGCTCTTTGGCTAAGGCTTTTAATGAACGAGAAATTTCGGCAATTTCTAAAGTACGATTATCGGATTGAGAAGGAACCCGCATCAGCTGCAAATAGTCGACCATGATTAAAGATAGCCCACCATGCTCACGAGCAATACGACGCGCACGTGAACGCACCTCTGTGGGAGTCAACGCCGAGCTGTCGTCGATAAACATGTTTTTCTTCTCCATCAGCATTCCCATGGTCGAAGAAATACGCGCCCAATCTTCATCATCGAGTTGACCGGTTCGGATCTTGGTTTGATCTACCCGCGAGAGCGACGCCAGCATACGCATCATGATTTGTTCTGCTGGCATCTCGAGTGAGAATATCAATACTGGTTTATCTTGCTGCATCGCTGCGTTTTCACACAGGTTCATGGCAAAGGTCGTTTTTCCCATCGAAGGACGAGCGGCAACAATAATTAAATCTGAACCTTGTAACCCCGCCGTTTTTTTATTGAGATCAGTGAATCCAGTGTTGACGCCAGTGACGCCATCTTGTGGAGTCTTATACAATAATTCGATACGCTCTAAGGTTTTTTCTAAAATCGTATCAACGTTTTGTGGCCCTTCGTTTTCACTACTACGCGCCTCTGCAATCGCAAATACCTTGCTTTCGGCTAAATCGAGTAAATCTTCCGAACTGCGCCCTTGAGGATCATAACCTGCGTCAGCGATTTCGTTCGCAACACCAATCAAGTTACGCACCAAAGCACGCTCAGCAACAATGTCCGCGTAAGCATTAATATTAGCAGCACTTGGCGTATTTTTAACCAGATCAGCCAAATAGGCAAAGCCGCCAACATCTTCTAACTGTTCGCGCAACTCGAGGTATTCGGAAAGGGTAATTAAGTCCAGCGGTTGCCCAGATTCAAGTAGGCTTTTCACTGCTTCAAAGATTAACCGATGAGGTCGACTATAAAAGTCTTGAGCAATCACACGTTCAGAAACTGTGTCCCAACGTTGATTATCTAGCAATAAACCGCCAATAACGGATTGCTCAGCCTCTAATGAATGAGGAGGAGTTTTCATTGCTTCAACTTGTGCATCGGCAGGTTTACGATTTCGGTTATCTATTCGGGGATCAGCCATCACTTCACTCAGTCACTCTTTTTAATAACCGCTCATTATAGCGAGAATAGAACATTTGTAATTAGGCATCGAAAAGTTTGTCTATGACTTAAATAGAATTAACCTTAATATGACCCAATTTCAAAAACTGATGCTTATTATTCAGCGATTCTATTCTTTGAGAGAGGTTTCATGTGTCCAAAACTTGGCTTCTAAGTCTGGCTCTGTTGACAAGTTTCCATGTCCACGCCAACAAACAGACAAATCGCAGTAAGGACATTAACGCACCCTCACCTTGGCAAAGTCAAATCGAATTTGGCTATCAAGCGCACTCTGGTAACACAGACTCAGAAGCCCTTAATACGCGTGTTAAAGGGGAATACACCCGTGGTCGTCATCGAACCAATGGCGAGTGGCGTTTTTATAAATTAGATAAAAATGGCAAAGAGAATAAACGGCAATCCAGCTACAGCTTACAAAGCGACTATAAGCTAGGTCCTAAAACCTACTTATATGGCAGTTTTAAAGGGTCTGATTCACGCTATAGCGCCTACTTTTCAGATTACACTTGGTCTGGTGGTCTTGGCTATCAGTTTACTCATACCGACGATTTACTGATTGAACTCGAAGTCGGACCGGGCTACCGCTATCAAGAGCCGAATTTGGATAAAATTAGCAGTGGCGACGTCGTCTTCCCACACTTAGTCAAAGAGCCGATTTATCGCGGCAACCTTAAAGTTGAATGGCAAGCACTGAGCAATTTTAAATTACTCACCGATCTAACCTTGGTTGGCGGAGAAAGTAACACTCGATTTGACAGTGATATCAGCATTATCAACAATATTACCGATGACATTGCTCTTAAAGTAAGTCAATCACGTCAATACCATAACCGAGTCCCTACGGGTTTAAGTAAAGCTGATAGCGTGATATCAGTAAGTTTGATTTTCTTATTCTAACCATCAACACTCAATATCCCACCTCGCCAAACTTATTATCTTCATCGCTAAACGACATAAATTGGACATAAAAAAACACCAGCCTGAGCTGGTGTTTAAACGAGTTTAGAAACTGAAATTATTCAGCAACAACTTGTAATTTCACTGTAGCGAAAACTTCTGAATGAAGTTGAACGCTAACTTCGAATTCACCTGTAGTACGTAGAGCACCTTCAGGTAGACGAACTTCGCTTTTCTCAAGCTTAACACCGGCTGCAGTTACTGCATCAGCGATGTCACGAGTCCCGATAGAACCGAACAGTTTGCCTTCATCACCAGCTTTAGAAGCAATAACAACCGCTTCTAGTGCGTTAACTTGGTCAGCACGAGCTTGTGCAGCAGTAAGTTGCTCAGCAACTTTTGCTTCAAGTTCAGCGCGACGAGTTTCAAACATCTCAACGTTAGATTTGGTTGCCATTACAGCCTTACCTTGTGGGATAAGGAAGTTACGAGCGTAACCAGATTTAACATTAACTGCATCGCCAAGGCTGCCTAGGTTACCGATTTTATCAAGTAGAATAACTTGCATTACTTAATCCTCTTTCTTAATAAACGGTGCCGATTACTGATGCTTGTCAGTATATGGCAGTAGAGCTAGGTAGCGAGAGCGTTTGATTGCACGAGCTAGCTGACGCTGATACTTAGCACTTGTGCCAGTGATGCGGCTAGGTACAATTTTACCAGCTTCAGTGATGTAATTCTTAAGAGTCGCTACATCTTTGTAATCAATCTCTTGAACGCCTTCTGCTGTAAAACGGCAGAATTTACGACGGCGGAAGAAACGAGCCATGGGCTATCTCCTGATCTAAATTTGAAAAATGTTGTAGACGTTAAGTATGGCTATAACGAACACTTTGTTTCGACTGGAGAATGAATCATTCTCTATAGCAATACCGCCTAATACTAAATGATGAGTGAATGCGTTTGACCGTTGCCTACATCCTACGTTAAGGAACCGAAATTCGCTTAACCCAACATGACTTATCACTAAAAGAGGAAGACCACGATTAATAATAAGAGTTAGCTTGATTCAACCTTCTTTAATGATCAAGAACGTTGACTCAGACGGTCATCTGAAATTACTCAGCGTCTGCTTCAAATTTCACTTCTTCACGCTTAGAACGCTCGTCACGAGCTTTAAGCATGATTGAAGGTTCAGTGATAGCAGCTTTAGTACGCATGATCATGTTACGTAGAACAGCATCGTTAAAACGGAATGCAGTTTCTAACTCATCAATCACAGCTTGATCAGCTTCAACGTTCATTAGAACGTAGTGAGCTTTATGAAGCTTGTTAATTGGGTAAGCCATTTGACGGCGGCCCCAATCTTCTAGACGGTGAACTGTACCGCCAGCTTCAGTGATTGAACCAGTGTAACGCTCGATCATGCCAGCAACTTGCTCGCTTTGATCAGGGTGCACCATGAATACGATTTCGTAATGACGCATTGATTTTGCTCCTTACGGATTATTCAGCTTCCAGATTTGGCCCGGTCATCCAAAGGAAGCAAGGAACGAATGAAAATTGACCGAGAATTAAGGAGCGAGAATAGTACAGAATGGCTAGTCGTTTAGCAAGTGAAATATACTTGTCGCAGACTAAAGATAGACAGGCCGTCTAAAGAGAAAGATGAAGAGAATGTGAAAAGAAAAAGACTGAGAAAAGACCGGATTTACAGGCGATAAAAAAGGGAAGCAAGGCTTCCCTTTTAATAGTGATAACAAAAGATTATCGAAATTAAGCGATAACTTTAGCTACAACACCAGCGCCTACTGTACGGCCACCTTCACGGATAGCAAAACGTAGACCTTCGTCCATCGCGATTGGTGCAATTAGCTCTACAACCATCTTGATGTTGTCGCCTGGCATTACCATCTCTACGCCTTCTGGTAGAGAAATGTCACCAGTTACGTCCGTTGTACGGAAGTAGAACTGTGGACGGTAGCCTTTGAAGAATGGAGTATGACGGCCACCTTCATCTTTTGACAGTACGTATACTTCTGATTCAAACTTCGTGTGTGGAGTGATTGAACCAGGCTTCGCTAGTACTTGACCACGTTCTACGTCATCACGCTTAGTACCACGTAGTAGTGCACCTACGTTCTCACCTGCACGACCTTCGTCAAGCAGCTTACGGAACATCTCTACACCTGTACAAGTAGTAGTCGTTGTATCTTTGATACCAACGATAGCAACTTCGTCACCTACACGTAGAATACCACGCTCGATACGACCTGTTACTACGGTACCACGACCTTGAATTGAGAATACGTCTTCGATTGGCATTAGGAATGCTTGGTCTACTGCACGCTCAGGCTCTGGAATGTATGAATCTAGCGCTTCTGCTAGTTCTACAATCTTCGCTTCCCACTGCTCTTCACCGTTCAATGCACCTAGTGCTGAACCTTGAATTACTGGTAGGTCGTCGCCTGGGAAATCGTACTCAGAAAGAAGTTCACGAACTTCCATCTCTACAAGCTCTAGCAACTCTTCATCGTCTACCATGTCACATTTGTTCATGAATACAACGATGTAAGGAATACCAACCTGACGGCCTAGTAGGATGTGCTCACGAGTTTGTGGCATTGGGCCATCTGTCGCAGCTACAACTAGGATACCACCGTCCATTTGCGCAGCACCAGTGATCATGTTTTTAACATAGTCAGCGTGTCCTGGGCAGTCTACGTGTGCGTAGTGACGTGATGGAGTTTGGTATTCTACGTGTGAAGTAGAAATAGTAATACCGCGCTCACGCTCTTCTGGAGCGTTATCGATTGACGCGAAGTCTTTCGCTTCACCGCCGTATACTTTTGCAAGTACAGTACAGATAGCTGCTGTTAGAGTGGTTTTACCGTGGTCAACGTGGCCGATAGTACCAACGTTTACGTGCGGTTTCGTACGTTCAAATTTTGCTTTAGACACGATCGTGTTCCTTCCTAGTTATGATTCGCCTTAAGTCAAGTGCACTCAAAGCGCGCCAGAAATTGCTATTTTATGCGCCAACGCTCGTTAGCGCAATAGATTCGTTATTAATCAAATAACAACTACCCACGTTCAGCAATGATTGCATCGGCAACATTTTTCGGAACCTCGGCGTACTCAGCAAACTCCATTGAGTAAGAAGCACGGCCTTGGGTCGCAGAACGTAGATCTGTTGCGTAACCAAACATCTCTGAGAGTGGAACTCGAGCACGGATAATTTTGAGGCCAGCATTGCCATCATCCATGCCTTCAATGATGCCACGACGACGATTTAAATCGCCGACTACATCACCCATCCAATCTTCAGGTGTGGTTATTTCAACTTTCATTAGCGGTTCAAGAATGACTGGGTTTGCTTCTAGCGCGCCCTTCTTGAATGCCATTGAGCCGGCGATTTTAAACGCCATTTCACTTGAGTCGACATCGTGGAATGAACCGTCGAAGAGTGTCGCTTTAACATCCAAAATAGGATATCCCGCTAACACACCGTTGTTCATTTGCTCCTCGATCCCTTTCGCTACCGGGTTGATGAACTCTTTAGGAATTGCACCGCCCACGATGGCGTCAACAAAGACAAAGCCTTGTCCTAACTCTGCAGGTTCAACTTTCAACCATACGTGACCGTATTGACCACGGCCACCAGACTGGCGAACAAACTTGCCTTCAACTTCCGCTTGACCACGAATGGTTTCACGATACGCAACCTGAGGTTTACCCACGTTGCAATCAACGCTGAACTCACGTTTCATACGGTCAACGATGATGTCTAAGTGAAGCTCGCCCATACCAGAAATTAGCGTTTGTCCTGTTTCCTTATCCGTTTCGACTCGGAATGACGGGTCTTCAGCCGCTAATTTACCTAGCGCAATCCCCATTCGTTCCTGATCCGCTTTTGAGCGAGGCTCAACGGCGATTTGGATAACAGGCTCAGGAAACTCCATGCGTTCAAGAATCACTTTATGATCTTGATGACAGAGCGTGTCACCCGTGGTGACATCTTTCAAGCCAATAGCGGCGGCGATATCGCCAGCACGAACTTCTTTAATTTCTTCACGTTTATTAGCATGCATTTGTACAATGCGCCCAAAACGCTCTTTCTTTTGTTTGACTGAGTTATAGACCGCATCACCCGAGTTAACCACTCCAGAATAGACACGAATAAACGTCAAAGTCCCAACAAATGGGTCGGTGGCAATTTTAAATGCCAAAGCAGAAAATGGTTCGTTATCGTCAGCGTGACGTTCTACTTCATTCTCGTTCTCATCAATACCTTTGATCGCCGGAACTTCTACTGGCGATGGCAAAAATTCGACAACCGCATCCAAAACCGCTTGCACACCTTTATTTTTAAACGCACTGCCACAAGTGGCAAGAACGATTTCGTTATTCAGCGTGCGCTGACGGAGCGCTTGTTTGATTTCAGCTTCAGTAAGTACGCCGTCTTCAAGGTATTTATCCATCAATTCTTCGCTCGCTTCCGCAGCGACTTCAACTAAGTTGTTGTGCCACTCTTCAGCCAGCTCTAGCATATCATCCGGAATCGCTTCATAAGTAAAGCTCATGCCTTGATCGGCTTCATTCCAGTTGATGGCTTTCATCTTGATAAGGTCGATGACACCTCTAAAATCCTCTTCTGCACCAATATTTAATTGGATAGGAACGGGAGTTGCACCAAGACGATGTTTAATTTGATCTACTACGCGTAGGAAGTCTGCGCCAGTACGGTCCATCTTATTAACAAACACAATGCGAGGAACATGGTATTTATCTGCTTGACGCCACACTGTTTCAGACTGAGGTTCAACACCAGATGAACCACAAAAGACAACCACAGCTCCATCAAGTACACGCAGCGAACGCTCTACTTCGATGGTGAAGTCAACGTGTCCAGGGGTATCAATGATGTTAATGCGATGATCTTGGAATTGTGCATCCATACCACGCCAGAAGGCAGTTGTTGCAGCAGAGGTAATAGTAATACCACGTTCCTGCTCCTGCTCCATCCAGTCCATGGTGGCAGCACCATCGTGAACTTCGCCAAGTTTGTGAGAAAGGCCGGTATAGAACAGAATACGCTCAGTAGTGGTTGTTTTTCCTGCATCTACGTGAGCACAGATACCGATATTACGGTAGCGCTCAATAGGAGTTTTACGAGCCACGATTGTATCCTCTTACTAAGGGAAACCTTAGAAAATAGAAATGTGCTGCGAGAGGACCTCGCAGCACAGAAGGTATTACCAGCGGTAATGAGCGAAAGCTTTGTTCGCTTCTGCCATACGGTGAACGTCTTCACGTTTCTTAACAGCAGTACCTTTGTTTTCTGACGCATCTAGCATTTCTGCAGCTAAGCGACCAGCCATAGATTTTTCACCACGCTTACGCGCAGCTTCAACCAACCAACGCATAGCAAGTGCGTTACGGCGAACCGGACGTACTTCTACTGGCACTTGGTAAGTTGAACCACCCACACGGCGAGATTTAACTTCTACCGCTGGACGTACGTTTTCAAGAGCTTGTTCAAAAACAGCCAAGTGATCTTTACCAGATTTCTCAGCCATAGTGTCTAGTGCAGTGTAAACAATTTTCTCTGCAGTAGATTTTTTACCGTCAACCATAAGGATGTTAACGAATTTTGCCAGCAGTTCAGATTTGAACTTTGGATCTGGAAGGATCTTACGCTGACCAATAACGCGACGACGTGGCATGGAATATTCTCCGTTGTCTTCTTCAGGTTTTTTCCAAAACTATACAGTTTTTTCAAAATAACAAATTAATTTAGTGTTTGGCCTTACTTAACGGAATCCATTAAGACTTAGGACGCTTCACACCGTACTTAGAACGACCTTGTTTACGGTCGTTAACGCCTGAACAGTCAAGCGCACCACGAACAGTGTGGTAACGAACACCCGGAAGGTCTTTTACACGACCGCCACGGATAAGAACAACGCTGTGCTCTTGTAGGTTGTGACCTTCACCGCCGATGTATGAAGTCACTTCGTAACCATTGGTTAGACGAACACGACATACTTTACGTAGTGCTGAGTTAGGTTTCTTTGGTGTAGTAGTATATACGCGAGTACATACACCACGTTTTTGTGGGCACGCTTCGAGTGCAGGCACGTTGTTTTTTGCAACTTGCTTCACACGTGGCTTGCGTACCAACTGGTTAATAGTTGCCATTAGCTAGCTCCTGAATTTACTTAACGTAAGCTTTATGAAAAATCTAGCCCTGATTGTGATTTGCACAAATAGGGACGCAAAATTCTATGCAGCAGTGAGAGGTGTGTCAAGAAATATACAGATCTTTTTTATCCACCAACATCAGTATGGTGGATACTTTTACGGACACTCGATAAAAATCAAGACCAACTTATTGATTTATCTTCATTTACTGTCATTTCAACAAAATCATTCATCGTGACTTGCTCAATAGAACCTGAACACATTTCTAACCAACCACGAGCAGAAAGATCCTCACGCAATGCATAGACCGACTTAATGGTCTGTAAATCGGTGAAATAAGGGCTGTTTGGGTTAGTAAGATAAACGGCATTTTCGACCAGCAATAGGCTATCATGAGCTTGAAAATAACGACGAACTAATTTTAGCTGTTGAGGATGTTTAATAATATGCAGCACACGT
Source organism: Vibrio sp. A8-1 (assembly GCF_013048685.1). Lineage (NCBI taxonomy): Bacteria > Pseudomonadati > Pseudomonadota > Gammaproteobacteria > Vibrionales > Vibrionaceae > Vibrio > Vibrio sp. A8-1. The sequence goes on along the minus strand of NZ_VHTC01000022.1, from coordinate 49,689 downwards.
CTATCCTGTGGTATTAAAAAGTCACAATGTGATCAAAAGATTGCCACATTGCCCCAATAGCTTGAGGAGAAAGTGGCGAGACATCAATAAGTAATGCTTCGCTGGTTAAGCCCCATTCGGCAAGGCTTTGTTCACAGACATAACACGACTCAATCTCATACAAATCGAGCAGTTTGAATGTGCTAATGTAGTCTCGACTTAAAATCGCCTTAGGATCTTGCCCAGAGACCAATTGCAAAACCCCTTCACCGACAAAAAAGACCGCTAAATCATCACTGTAAGCCGATGCCGCGAGCACGGCATCGAGTCCTTCTCGTCCAGCACTGGTGGCGTGAGGAGGAGAATGAAAAACAAAGGCGATTTTCTTCAAAATTGTACCACTCTATCCTCAGTTAATAGCGCTTCTGCCAGCGCTCCCAGCCCCGCTTGTGTCACTCCCATCGCCAAACTCGATGTTGATAATTGATGCTGTTCAGCTTCGCTTTGGCTGACAATACCACGTCGTAACGCTGCAGCAACGCAGGTTTCTAAGCGAATCTGATGCTTCATCGCCATGGCTTGCCATGCTTTCACAAGATCAAATTCATCGTTAGCAGGCACAGTTAAGCCCGACCCATTCAGCACACCTTCTTGATAGAAGAAAATACGCTTAATACTATGGCCTTTCTCGAGCACCGATTGAGCAAAAAGATAAGCATTACGGGCAGACTGAGTTCCATAAGCTGGACCCGTTACCAATAGAGCATAGGTCAATGGTGTACTTGACTGACTCACGATCACTCATCCTCGGTTTTACGTTGGCGGATATACAAATAGACCGTATGTTTGGAGATATTTAATCGTTCAGCAACACGATTAATCGCATCTTTAATATCAAAAATACCTTTATCATACAACGCCATGACAATCTGACGATTTTTAGTATTGTTTGAGACTGATTTATCGGCATTAATCTCTTCAATAGTCCGCTCAACAGTTTGATCAACCAACTCGACCACATCACTGGCAAAGTTAACCGGAGCAGCAGCCTCTTGAGCTTCTGGTGTCGGCATAAAAGAGTGCAACACCTGTGAAAAAGGCGCATCAAGATTGACGTTAATGCATAACAAACCAATCACTCGATGTTCTCCATTACGAATGGCAACCGTAATAGATTTCATCAATACCCCACCTTTCGCTCTGGTGAAATACGAGCGAGAAAAGTTGCGTTCGGAGCCTTCAATATCACGCAGCATTTTTAACGCTAAATCGGTGATCGGCGATCCCACTTGACGACCTGTATTCTCGCCATTGGCAATTTTTATCGCCGAAGTATTCAGATCTTCTAACGAGTGCAAAACAATTTCACAAAAGGGGCCAATTAAACTCGCTAAACCATCCACCATCGCTTCATAGGAACGTAAAATCACTTTATCGTGCTCAGTAAATGGCTTTACATGCACAAATTCCATATCCATGAGCATATCGGCGTTAATGCTTTCTGTCGTTGTCACTGTATCTAGACCTTAGAACGTAAAATCAACAAATTGATGTAAGTTTATCAGAAAATTTTAAACCTAGACTAGGCTATCTTACGATGCAGTGACTTAGAACAAATTATACGATGAATATCTCCCTAGCAAAGCATCAGTACTTTTACCATTTGACAAGGGATGATAAAAAATTGGTTAAACAAGTGAGTTTTACTTATAAAAAAGGCCTGAATCTTCAGGCCTTTGATACTTTTAATAAAGGATGAATGGCTATCCCTTATTTATTGCGCTGCATCGCCATTTTCTACTTTCAACAGCTCCACTTCAAAAACTAGAGTAGAGTTTGCAGGAATGGTTGGCGTATCTTGCTCGCCATAGGCTAATTCTGGCGGAATGACGAACTTATATTTAGAACCTACTTGCATCAGTTGCACGCCTTCTGTCCAACCAGGGATCACACGGTTTAGCGGAAAAGTTGCAGGCTCACCACGATCGTAAGAGCTATCAAACTGAGTACCATCAGTCAGAGTGCCTTTGTAATGCACTTGTACGGTATCGGTCTCTTTTGGTGACTCGCCTTGCGCTTCAGTTAAGACTTGATAAAGCAATCCTGAATCAGTTTTTTTGACGCCTTCTTGCTTCTCAAACTCAGCACGGAACGCATCTCCAGTTTGCTTATTGGTGGCGGCTTTTTCAGCCGCTTGTGCTTGCATTGACGCAGCAACACGCTTATCCAACGCTTCTAATGCTTCACGAGTCTGCTGTTCATCCATTTGCGGTGCACCAGCAAAAACATGCTCGATACCTCTCAGCACCATGTCTTTATTAAGATCAATACCAATTTCATTAGGCTTTTCGATACTACTGGTTAAATAATTAGCAAAAGAAACACCTATCGCGTAAGCCGCTTTATCATCCTCTGACTTAAAAGTGACACTTTGAACGGCAACAGAGGCATTTGGGGTAGCCGTTGTCTCTTCTTTCTGACAACCAGCAGCTAGCGCAACCGTAGCGGCAAGCAATGACACTTTAAAAAACGATTTCATTCAATTCTCCAACTTTGTAGGTAAACCTTTCTGTTATTGAGCACAAACCGACGAATTAAACTGGTGCACAATAGTATGTTGTACCAATATAACGGTATGTTTCGTAATTGTCTTTACTACTCAACGGATAATTAATTGTGCTGCGGATAATTTCTCATTTCATAGTACCAACGGTTGTCATTTTTCTGTTAAATGGCTGTTTCTTCTTTAATCAAGAGACTGACCGCTGGGTTTTAGAACCCAATGGTTCGACCGGATTTGGCTTAAGCCGCGACGGACGCTTTGCATTAATTTATTCCCAAGAGCACCAACTGGTCTTATGGGATTTAGCACAACGGCAAATTCTAGCAGAGCTAGGCGCACAAGACCCAGAAGCCAACCCTGTCTCGTACATTCGTATTACTGATAATGGCCGTTATGCGATTACTGCCACACAAATTAATTTTGCCGTATGGGACTTAAGCTGGACCCAAGCTCAAGGGTTATGGTCCATTTCTGATGGTTTAATCATGGATGTCGCTCTGAGTAACGACGGGCAACAAGTGTTGCTGGGTGTATCCAACGGTAAAGCCATTTACGTTGATTTAGTCACTGGACGACGACTTGAGTTCCTTGCTCACCAAGAAAAAGTAAATTCTGTCGCTTTATCCCCCAACGGGCGTTATGCCTTAACTGGCGGAAATGATTATACCGCTTATCTATGGGATACTCAGAGTGGACAGATTATCTACAGCTTTGAACATCAACAGCGGGTTAACCGGGTTGCTTTACAGCGTGATGGTCAGTTAGCTTTTACTTCTGATGGCGGTAATCAATCGATTATTTGGAATTTACAAACGGGTGAAAAGCAAGCCAAACTACGTAGTCTTTCTAGACAGCTTATTTTCTCTAGCGCACGATTTTCAGATGATGGGCGTTATCTACTCACTGGAACGCCATCTAGTCGCATCGAAGTATGGTCTACTGATCACGGCAAAAAATTAGCTCGCTTCGAAGCTCAACCACAAAAAGATGCGCGCCCGCCAAGAGCGGTGGTGTATGATGCGGTTTTTAATCCACAATCCAGCGTTATTTCTGGCACCTCTGCGGGAATCGCTCAAGAATGGGAGTTCAATCCATGATCATGCAAAACGCAACCGAACAACAACTACAACAACTACAACAACTACAACAACGAATTGATGATTTAGAGTGTAAACTCGCTTTTCAAGAACAAACCATTGACGAACTCAATGCTGCTCTAACCCAACAGCAGCTATTAATTAATAAAATGCAAGATCAGATGAAATATGTGGTCGGGAAAATGAAAAATATGGATACATCAAACTTAGCGGATCCAGCCAATGAAACGCCACCACCACACTATTAATAACCTTGAATAACTCAAAAACCGTCACTCAAAGCATGAAGACATAAACGATTACCGCCCCTATTACAACTAAACACCCCCCTATTCGCCGCAATTGATTATCTTCTTGCTGTGCGAGTTGCTGCATCATAGTCCGCCACCCTTGAGGAGCAATCAGCGGCCCTAAGCCTTCAGCGATAAGCAATAATCCTATCGCAATCCATAATGATGTAGTCATGTTCTGCCTTACTAAAAAAGAAAGGCTCCTTAGGAGCCTTTCTGAATAATATTCTAATAATCAGTTTGTTATCATCTCTATAATGGTATTAAACCGCTTAGAATAGGCGTCTAGCCATTATTTTGCTGATGAACCTTTAGCGCTATTCATGTATTGGAAGAAGTCACTCTTTGGATCCAAGACTAAGATATCACTTTTCTGGCTAAATGAGTTTTCATACGCTTGCAAAGAACGCAAGAAGCTAAAGAACTCAGGATCTTTGCTATAAGCGTCAGCATAAACTTTGGCTGATGTCGCATCAGCCTGACCACGAGTAATTCGCGCAGTTCTGTCTGCTTCAGCTAAAATAGTTGCCACTTCAAGATCCGCCTGAGCACGAATTACTTCTGCTCTTTCACGGCCTTGTGAACGGTGACGACGAGCAACCGCTTCACGCTCAGCACGCATACGACGATAAATCGACTCACTGATTTCATCTGGAAGGTTAATCTTCTTCATTCTGAAATCAACCACATAAACACCCAAGTCTTTGCTTGCATTGACTCGAGTATCTTTCAGAACATTCGCCATGATCTGATCGCGTTGGCCATCGACTTCTAAAGCTTGTCTCGCGGCTTCTGTGGTGACAATCTCATCATCAGGACTATCAGGGAGTACTGCATCATTACGTGGGCCCGATACAATTTGTTTGATGTCTCGAGAACCGATCTCTGCCCTTAATACGTCCGTAACCCGACGTTCAAGGAGAGCTTGTGCGGTAAAAATGTTACCTCCTCCCGTCGCTAAGTAGAATTGGCCAAAATCTTCAATTCGCCACTTAACGTAGGTATCGATAATAACGTCTTTTTGCTCAGAGGTTACAAAACGGTCTGAACGTCCATCCATGGTTTGAATACGAGCATCAAGAGTTTGCACTCGATCAAAGATCGGCATTTTAAAATGCAAACCAGGTTCATAGATTTTAGACATTTCATTGTCGTCTTGAATCACTCGTCCAAAACGAATGACAATGCCTCTCTCACCTTCTGGAACCACAAACATCGACATCAAGAGCAATGCTAAAAAGACGACAATGACCGGGATCATTAACTTACGCATGTTTAGTTTCTCCCTTGACGAGTATTAGTTGAGCGAGGAGGCGTATTACTGCTTGGGTCATTACGTTGTGACTGCAGTCCAGCTTCATCTTGCAATGATAATGAGCGAGTCTGACGAGACTGGCTAGCCCCTTCTTGACCTGCGAGTTTATCAATCGGCAAGTAGAGCAAGTTACCACTCGATTCTGAATCAATCAAAATCTTCGAACTATTGGTATACACTTGTTCCATTGTATCGAGATACATACGATTACGCGTTACTTCTGGAGCGGCTTGATACTCAGGTAACAGTTTCTCAAATTGAGCAACCTGACCAAATGCTTCATTAATGATTCGCTCGCTGTAACCTAATGCTTCTCGTTTAACACGTTCAGCACGACCTGTGGCTTGAGGTAAAATCTCATTCATGTACGCCTCAGCTTCACGAATGAAACGCTCTTCATCTTCTCGAGCAGCAATCGCGTCATCAAAAGCATCTTTAACTTGCTCTGGTGGACGTGATGACTGGAAGTTAACGCCAACCACTAATAAACCCATATCATAATCATCGATGATTTGGTTGAGTGTTTGTTGAGTACTTTGACGAATTTGTTGACGACCTACCGTTAAGATACTATCCATCAATGAGTCACCAATCACCGCACGTAGCGCTGAATCGGTGGCTTGATGCAAACTATCATCAGGATTAACAACTCGATACAAATACTTGTATGGGTCAACGATACGATATTGGACATCCATCGCCACGTTGACGACGTTTTCATCTTTGGTCAACATGATACCAGAAGCGCTCAACGAACGAATCGTTTGAATATTGACGGGAGTTACTTCATCAATAAAACGAGGGCGCCAGTTCAAACCAGGATTAACTACACGATCGTATTGACCCAATCTTAAGACAACGCCTCGTTCGGCTTCTCCAATTGTATAGAAGCCTGAGAAAAACCAAATGGCAACAGCAAGCACGGCGATAACGCCAAAACCCATTGCTCCACCACCAGCAAACGAAGGCCCATTGCCTCCTTTACCAAACTTTCCGCCCAGCTTCTGACTCAGTTTATTAAACACTTCGTCTAAATCTGGCGGACCTTGATCACGACCACCTTTGTTACCGCGATTATTATTTCCCCAAGGGTCATTATCGCGGCCGTTGTTGCCGTTGTTATTTCCGGGCTCATTCCACGCCATTAGAAAGCTCCATCATTTGATATGACGTTATACTCTAGCAGTCCTTTAAGTGACGATAAAGTCACGTAAAACTGCCTCTTCTCTTTTCTCTAGTCTAGACCAATCCACTTGTTGCATACGAACTGATATTAGCAGATTGCCCTCTGGATCATACTCTTCCTTTTCAATGCAGTTCATTTGGAAGAAAGTGCTCCGAATTCGACCTTGATGTTCAGGAGGAACGCGTAAACAATATTGGACGATGTTACTGGCCAGACGTTCGGTCAGCGCAGTAAACAACTGATCCATCCCCAGCCCATCCATCGCCGATACCCAAACAGCTCTAGGAACACCTTCATCATCTCTTTCTATACGAGGATATTGGCCTTCTAGATTATCGATTTTGTTCATAACCAGTAAACTTGGCACTTCATGTGCGTCAATCTCTAGTAGAACATCATCAACCGCTTGGATATTCTCACGAAAGCGGTCGTCACTGGCATCCACAACATGTAACAAAATGTCAGCTTGCTGAGTTTCTTGTAACGTTGCTTTGAATGCCGCCACTAAATCGTGGGGTAAATGACGAATGAACCCTACCGTATCAGCCAAAATAGCTGGCCCAACATCCAGTAGTTCGATCTTTCGTAGCGTTGGGTCTAACGTAGCGAACAGTTGATCCGCAGCGTACACTCCAGCGGAGGTAATTTGATTAAACAGAGTCGACTTACCTGCATTGGTATAACCAACCAGTGAAATCGTTGGAATTTCTGCACGGTTTCTCGCTCGGCGTCCTTGTTCACGCTGTTTTGCCACTTTCTCTAAACGGCGTAAGATCGCTTTAATTCGCTCACGCAATAAACGTCGGTCAGTTTCTAACTGAGTTTCTCCTGGCCCACGTAAGCCAATCCCACCTTTTTGTCTTTCTAAGTGAGTCCAACCTCGAACTAAACGGGTCGAAATATGACGCAACTGAGCTAATTCAACTTGCAACTTCCCTTCGTGAGTACGAGCTCGCTGAGCAAAGATATCCAGAATAAGACCGGTTCTATCAATCACTCGACATTGGCAAAGTTGTTCTAAATTTCGCTCTTGAGCAGGAGAAAGGGAATGGTTAAAAATCACCACGTCGGCTTCAGTTGATTGCACAGCTTGAGCAATCTCTTGAGCTTTACCCTCTCCAACGAAATATTTAGGGTGAGGAGACTGGCGGCTACCAGTCACTACCTGCAGAGTTGATACTCCAGCAGAAGAGACCAGCATTTCGCACTCTTTGAGATTTTCCCACTCACCCTTTTGCGTAAAGTTGATATGAACAAGTACCGCTCGCTCACCGGCTTCATAACGGTCAAACAAGCGTTCAACTCCTTAATGAATGATAATATGACGTCAAATAATTAATCGTCGGATTTCTCTGTGCCACGCTCACCTGCAGGTCGATCACCAGTGTGATGGCTAACCGGGCGCGCAGGTACAACGGTAGAGATAGCATGCTTATAAACCATCTGATTTACGGTGTTTTTTAACAAGATCACGAATTGATCAAACGATTCAATTTGACCTTGTAACTTAATGCCGTTTACTAAATAGATAGAAACTGGAATACGCTCGCGGCGTAGTGCATTTAAGAATGGGTCTTGTAGAGATTGCCCCTTAGCCATTTTATTTTCCTTATTTGTATTTTGTTGTAGTTATTTAGCTAGTGGTGCACATAAGTTGGTGCGGCCTTTACATCTGAGCTAAACGATAAAAACACCCTATGCCACTGATCTATCAACACAATATTGATCAACAAGTGACGGTTCCTTTACAGGGTACATCACGCAAAAGCGATCACATTATACACAGCTTACTCAATCAGATGCTATGGCATTTGCAAGAGTTTCTACCGCGCGTTCAATGTTCTCACTATCCAACCAAGTTAACTCATCCCAGCTGCGTAACCAGGTGAGCTGACGCTTGGCTAACTGACGGGTGGCACAAATACCACGATAAATAGCCTCATCAAGCGTGCTATTTCCGTCAAAGTAATCCCACATCTGTCGATAACCGACACAACGTATTGAAGGTAGATCAGGATGAAGATCATTACGATCATAGAGCGCTTTAACTTCTTCTTCAAAACCTGATTTGACCATCTTCTCGAAGCGGAGTTCAATTCGACGGTGGAGCTCAGCCCTATCCATGGGCGCGATGGCAAACTGTTTGACTCGAAAAGGGATTGATTCTCCTTTCGTTTGTGTCAGTTCAGTAAGAGTTTTACCTGAAATTTTATAAACTTCCAATGCTCTCGACAATCTTTGTGGATCATTTGGATGAATTCTTGCCGCTGAAATTGGATCAATTTGTTGCAGTTGGGCATGCAGAGCGGCCCAACCTTGCTCTTGAGCTTGCGACTCGATTTGCTGACGAACCGCTGGATTGGCGGCAGGTAAAGGCGATAAACCATCTAACAAGGCTTTATAATAAAGCATGGTCCCACCAACCAGTAACGGGATTCTTCCCTCACTAACAATGGTCTGCATTTCTCGTAGCGCATCTTGTCGAAAATCTGCAACTGAGTAAGCTTCACTCGGATCTAAGATATCAATCAATCGATGGGGAGCCAAAGCCAACTCTTTGGCATCAGGCTTTGCTGTGCCAACATCCATTCCTTTATAGATCAATGCTGAATCAACACTGATGATTTCGACAGGATATTTCTGACGTAAACGAATGGCTAAATCGGTTTTACCGGAGGCGGTTGGGCCCATTAAAAATAAAGCTAATGGTAGTGGTTTGGTCATTAATTTAATGCTGCAATGGTTGCCGAAAAATCGACAGGTTGAATAAAGTGGCCATCATGTAATGGCAGTTTACCTGACCATAATTGCTCAAGCTCGGCAATTAATTGAATGGCTTCTGATAAAGTGTAGTCGTTTTTTTCTATCAAGACGCGCTGGCTAAGCCACGTGACGATATTGTCGACATTTAAAGTCAACACTCCTGAAGCGCCATGTAAAGCAAGGTAAGATAACAGATCCGGAATCAAAAGCTGTAGATTTTGCTGTCTTAATGGCTGAGGAACCCCCATCACCATCACCGTCTGATGAGAACGAGTCACCAGATGAATCCCTAAACGTTCGAGCAACTCGCGGTATAATTCGAAACCACGGATCTCCTCGTTAGACACTTTTACACTCAAAGGGACCAATAACGGCTGACTCTTTAATGGCTCTTCTTGACTATTTAATTGACCACGAACTCTCCACTCAACTGCTTTCGTTAGCGCCAGTAAGACACATCCTTGTTCCGTAGTCATCAGCAGATATTGTCCATCAACGACAGCGATGGCTTTACCTAATTTAGTCACTATCAGTGACAGCGTTGACGATTTTTCAGTGGTTGATAAATGATTATCTATTGAAACTGGCGCTTCACTCACTTTCATTAACTGTTGATAAGCTTGACTTTGCTCAGCCATAACTGGCGCAGACGATCGTGGCTTAGCCGTCGTCGGACGGTTCCATGAGTGAGAGGCTTTTGCTTCTTGAATGACCGCTTGCAATGGACGTTCTGTCGTTAAATACTGACGAGAATAACCGTCTTTATCACTCAGATTGCGAGCTGGCTGATCAGGATCCGTTGACCGCTCATTCGACATATGTGTCGGAACAGGAGCAGAGAAAGCAGCTTGGTTAAGCTCAGGAGTTTCAATATATTCACTATCAGCAAGAGCGTCGCTTAGTGCTTGATAAATAAAATCATGCACTAAGCGAGCTTGATGAAAACGAACCTCATGTTTCGCAGGATGTACATTGACATCAACCAAATGAGGATCCAGTTCAATGAACAGTACATAGGTTGCACATTGATCTGGCCTTAAACTACTCTCATAACTTTGTCGAATCGCATGATTGATCAGCTTGTCACGCATCATACGTCCGTTTACATAACAATATTGCAAATCACTTTGCTGACGAGCGCCTTGTGGCGTTGTTATCCAGCCATGCAATCTTAACCCTTGATGGGCTAACTCTATTTTCAGCATATGCTTAACAAAAGACGCACCACATACCGCAGCCAAACGATTTTCTTCTTGCCGTTCACTGCTCGCGGCACGGTACTGACGGATAATTTTCCCATTATGGCGCAGCGTCAAGCTGACATCAAAACGGCTCAACGCAATACGCTTTAAGAGTTCATCAATATGGGTAAACTCTGTTTTTTCTGTACGTAAAAATTTGCGTCTTGCCGGTGTATTGAAAAACAGATCCAAAACTTCAACCGTGGTCCCTATCGGATGGGCACTAGGCTGCAGTTTGACAGCCATATCGCGCCCTTCACTGTACGCCGACCATGCTTCTTCTTGAGTAGCAGGACGTGAAGTGATGGTTAAGCGAGAAACCGAGCTAATACTGGCTAACGCTTCCCCACGAAATCCTAGGCTGATGATCGCTTCGAGATCGTCCAGTGTTTGTATTTTCGATGTCGCATGACGACTTAACGCCAAGCCAAGCTCATCCTTATTGATCCCAGAACCGTTATCGCGAACACGAATTAACTTAGCGCCACCTTTCTCAATATCAATTTCAATCCGTGTGGCCCCTGAATCCAAGCTATTTTCTACCAGCTCTTTTACTACTGAAGCCGGCCTTTCCACCACCTCACCCGCGGCAATTTGGTTTGCTAAACGGGCGGGTAGAATACGAATCGTCATAACCTGCCTATTTTATCGGTTGGGAATGATCAGTACTTGGCCTACCGCCAATTGATCTGAGCGCAATTGATTAGCCTCACGAATACTTTGTACCGTTACATTGTACTGATTGGCGATCCGACCAAGAAACTCACCGCTCTGCACCGTGTGTTTACGCAAAGGTTTATCTTTTAAGCTCACCGTAATATTAAGCTTTTGACCAACAAATAACGTATCAGACTTAAGGTTATTTTCTCGGCGTATCGCATCAATTGAAATTTTATAATTCGCCGCTAAACGGCCTAAAAACTCTCCCGATTTAACCACATGGGTAATGGTTTCGGTTTCCACTGGATTATTGACCACCGGTACCGGAATAGGACCACGTTCTCCCCCGGGAATGGTTAATCGCTGCCCCACCGTTAAGCGAGAATCTTTTAATTTATTCGCTTGCATGATCCCAGAAACGGTCGCTCCATATTTTTGGGCAATCACGGATAACGACTCACCTCGTTGTACTTGATGTTGCTGAGTTTTACCTCGGTTAGCAAACAAGGTTCCTTCTGGAGGATTTTCCTCAAAGTATTGCACTAACGCTTTGCCCATCGCTCGTGCGAGCTTATCTTGGTGGCTACGTTGAAAAATCAATCGCTCTTCGATAGGGTTAGAGATAAAACCAATCTCTACTAATACTGAAGGAATATCGGGCGACTTCAATACTGCCAGACTGGCATTCACAGGCTCCGCTTTATGTAAGTGAGCGACTTTGCCTAGCTCTTGTAAAAGGTTAGTCGCCACTTTATGGCCTTCTTTTTGCGAGTGGCTAAACTGTAAATCTAATAATGTTTGACTGACATTACGGTCGTTATTCGTCCGCGCCAAAACTTCACCGGCACCTCCGAGTAACTCCGATTGCTGCTCATGATTTTCAACCCAACGCGCAATTTCAGTGTTGGCCCGCCGAGTATTAAGCACAAAAACTGAAGCCCCTCTTGGCTGTGGGCTATGGAAAGCATCCGCATGAACAGAAACCAGTAGATGAGCGCGATTACGACGAGCAATTTCAGTCCGATTATTCAAGCTTACGTAATAGTCACCGGTTCGTGTCAATACGGCTTTCATACCCGGAACCGCATTAATTTGATCCGCCAATTTTTTAGAAACGCTTAATGTCGCATCTTTTTCAAATTTACGAGTTGGACCAATAGAACCAGGGTCTTCACCACCATGTCCCGCATCGATAGCAATAATAATATCTGCAGTACCGACTAACTGAGACGCATCGCGGCTCACTACATTGGGTGAACGAGCGGGCGTACTCGACGTCGCCGCTGCAGGAGCTGGTGAATGAGGTAAATCAATCACCAAACGATGACCATATTGCCCACCTGGTGTGGGAGGTAATTTAAAAATATTGGGTGTCGACTTATTGGCTAATTCAAGTACTAAACGAAAAGTTGTTTTTTCTGGTGGTGTACTAGCGCGAATCCGTTTCAATATCGCACTATCAGAGACCGTCACTGGCAAAGCGGCGGCTAATGAAGTCTGTTTTAGATCGACCACCAAACGTTCTGGGCTGCTTAGCGTGAAATAACTAAAGTCCGCTTCAGACTTTAAATCGATCACTACGCGAGTGGCATCAGGTGAAGGCCAAACTCTAACCCCTTCTAATACATTAGCCTGAACGCTACTGATACCAGATAATAATGTGACCAATAGCCACCAATAACGCAAAAAACGACCGTAATTAATGCTCAACATAACTCCAACTGACTCAATAAGGTGCATCCATACTCGCTATTTGCGCTCACACTCGCTCGACGTTGTTCACCATCGTAGCGAAGCAATATTGTTAAATCTGGTGTTGGCAATAAACCTTGGCCTTTTTCAGGCCACTCCACCAAGCAAATAGCATCATCGGTAAAATAGTCACGAATTCCCATAAACTCGAGCTCTTCAGGATCCGCCAATCGGTAAAGATCAAAATGATAAACCTGCCAATCCGCTAATTGATAAGGCTCAACTAAAGTATAAGTTGGGCTTTTCACATTTCCTTCATGGCCTAACGCTCGAATGAAACCGCGACTTAAGGTAGTTTTCCCTGCGCCTAAATCACCGTAAAGATAAAGTGTCGTCTGCTGGGAACATAATTGAGCTAAGCGCATTCCTAGCATTACCGTCTGTTGTTCATCTTTTAAAGTAAAGGTTTTTATGCTCATGAATCGGATCTCTAAAGCGTCTAGCTAGCACTATATAAAAATAAAAAGAGAACGAATAGTAAACTGGGTTAGTTTTAAGAGACAAGCTCTGTTCTGTAAGTAAACAGAAAAATCTTCATATCAAATCTAATATCGATACAACTAGCCACTCACTGGCTGGATCAATCGAATGAGATCCGTTAAGATCCGCCGCCCAATGACCATGACCAATACTGATAATGGACCTTCATTTACTAGCCGAACAAATCAAACGATGGGCAAAAGAACTCGGCTTTGACAAAGCAGGGATCTGCGACGTCGATTTAAGTCAGCATGAAGCAGCTTTACAAGCATGGTTAGATGCAGGGTATCACGGTGAGATGGAGTGGATGGCTCGCCATGGTATGTTACGTGCTCGCCCAGCAGAACTTTTACTGGGTACACTTCGAGTGATCAGTGTCCGCATCAACTACCTTCCACCACAAGCGCAATTTGCCGCGAATTTATCAGATCCAACCCAAGCTTATATTAGTCGCTATGCACTTGGACGCGATTACCATAAATTGGTTCGTAATCAACTCAAAAAATTAGCTGATAAAATCGAGCAAGAAGTCGGTCAATTGGGTTATCGTCCTTTTGTTGATTCTGCACCTATTTTAGAAAGGCCTCTTGCACAAAAAGCTGGGCTTGGCTGGACGGGAAAACATTCTTTAATTCTCGATAAAGAGGCAGGATCATGGTTCTTTTTAGGCGAACTGCTTGTTGATATTCCTCTGCCAGTCGATACACCTTCAGAAAATCAATGCGGACAGTGTCGAGCATGTATGACCTCATGCCCGACTGGTGCGATTGTCGAAGAAGGGGTTGTCGATGCACGGCGCTGTATCTCTTATTTAACGATTGAGTATTCAGGGGTGATCCCAGAAGAATTTCGAACTGCAATCGGTAATCGTATCTATGGTTGTGATGACTGCCAACTCGTCTGCCCTTGGAACCGTTTTGCTGATCTTACCCAAGAAGACGACTTCCATCGACGAGATGTGTTGAATAATGCCGATCTTGTTGCTTTATTTTCATGGGATGAGAAAACCTTTTTACACCATATGCAAGGTTCTGCCATACGCCGTATTGGTCATCAACAATGGCAACGCAATTTGATTATTGCAATGGGTAATGCGCCCTATTCACAAAGAATCATCGATGCCTTAGAGCAAAAAACAGGAGAAAGTGAACTATTAGATGAGCATATTGAATGGGCATTAACACAACAGAGAGAGCAGTTGGCTAGCATTACGAATAAACAGCAAAGACTAATTAGAATTATTGAAAAAGGCTTGCCGAGAGATGCGTGAGTATGAAATAACGCAACATCATTGATGTACATTCTTTGATGCACTTCGCAAATTCTTAGGTGTGGAAAAAATATTAAATGAGACAGCGTTTGCTAAACTTCAAAAAAGTTAATCACATTAGTAGGAAATGATAAGGATCAAAGAAAATACAGTTAATGATCGTTCTCGCGGCTCTTACACCACAGGAAATAAATAAAAATACCACTTAAAATCATCAACTTAATAAAAAACCATCACTCTCACATTATTCCCCATCAGCAAAAAGATCGTCTGAACAAGCCTCTATCTTCAAGCTAAAAACACGTTATGCACCAAGTTATCCACAAATTTAAAATGTGGATAACTCTGTGCATGGATAAAACAAAGCCTGACTACGTCAGCGGTAGACTCCGTTTTTAGTCATGTATCTAATACGATTTCTGGCCAAACTTTCTTGGCAGAAAATAAGATGCTTTTCTTGATGGGATTATGCTTCACAGCATGATAAAGAGCATTGACATGGTGTCAATTTTTCAGAATAGACAGAAAAAACCACGCAATAGCGTAGTCTTTTGTTTTTAAATTGGTTGCGGGGGCCGGATTTGAACCGACGACCTTCGGGTTATGAGCCCGACGAGCTACCAGGCTGCTCCACCCCGCGTCCGTATTGCTCACCGTTAAGCACGATGTAGGCTTGAAACTGGAGCGACACACGAGGTTCACTTTCTTTAAACAAAAAGGCGTGACCTCAACCTTAGCAAGGTTGCGCTCTATCAACTGAGCGAGTGTCGCATCTCATTACTAAGCGCAATGAAAGCTTGAATCTGGAGCGACACACGAGGTTCGAACTCGTGACCTCAACCTTGGCAAGGTTGCGCTCTACCAACTGAGCTAGTGTCGCATTTCACCGTTAAGCACGATAAAGGCTATCTGTTTGGTTGCGGGGGCCGGATTTGAACCGACGACCTTCGGGTTATGAGCCCGACGAGCTACCAGGCTGCTCCACCCCGCGTCCGTATTACTCACCGTTAAGCACGATGTAGGCTTTGTAACTTTATTGTTTTATCGCCATCAGTAATAAAAGCAAATCTGGAGCGACACACGAGGTTCGAACTCGTGACCTCAACCTTGGCAAGGTTGCGCTCTACCAACTGAGCTAGTGTCGCATTTCACCGTTAAGCACGATAAAGGCTATCTATTTGGTTGCGGGGGCCGGATTTGAACCGACGACCTTCGGGTTATGAGCCCGACGAGCTACCAGGCTGCTCCACCCCGCGTCCGTATTGCTCATCGTTAAGCACGATGTCAGCTTGAAACTGCAGCGATACACGAGGTTCACTTTCTTTAAACAAAAAGGCGTGACCTCAACCTTGGCAAGGTTGCGCTCTATTAACTGAGCGAGTGTCGCATCTCATTACTAAGAGCAATGAAAGCTTGAATCTGGAGCGACACACGAGGTTCGAACTCGTGACCTCAACCTTGGCAAGGTTGCGCTCTACCAACTGAGCTAGTGTCGCATTTCACCGTTAAGCACGATAAAGGCTATCTGTTTGGTTGCGGGGGCCGGATTTGAACCGACGACCTTCGGGTTATGAGCCCGACGAGCTACCAGGCTGCTCCACCCCGCGTCCGTATTACTCACCGTTAAGCACGATGTAGGCTTTGTAACTTTATTGTTTTATCGCCATCAGCAATAAAAGCAAATCTGGAGCGACACACGAGGTTCGAACTCGTGACCTCAACCTTGGCAAGGTTGCGCTCTACCAACTGAGCTAGTGTCGCATCAACAACGTTTTGTGCTGTTCAGGGCTGCGAATTATAAGTGCATTTTTTTGTGATGCAAGTAGTTAAAGCAAAAAAAATCATTTTTCTTTTCGTATGACGATAAAAAAAACCACTTAAACAAAAAACACACAGGTTCAGGCGAAATTGCAACCGTTCGATTTAAGAAAAGCGGTCAACCATACCGCCCTTCACCGCTCGATAGCTAGGATTGTTAAATTTTGAAAACGTGAGAGCGATAAAATTTAAGCTCGGCGATAGATTCTCGAATATCATCTAAGGCAAGATGAGTTCCTTGTTTACTGAATCCCGCAGCAATCTCAGGCTGCCAACGACGAGTCAGTTCCTTGATAGTGCTCACATCAATACAACGATAATGAAAATACACTTCTAGGCTTGGCATATGTCGGTAAAGAAAACGTCGATCTTGACCAACGCTATTTCCACAAATCGGTGAAGCACCAGCAGGAACCCAGTGTTGTAAGAAATCAATCGTCTGTTCTATCGCTTGAACTTCATTGATCGAACTGCGGCGCACTCGGTCCACTAGCCCACTATGGGTATGGGTACGAGTACACCACTCATCCATTTTTTGTAACTCGGTTTCGGATTGATGAATAGCTAACACCGGTCCTTCTGCCAATACATTCAGTTGACTATCGGTAACAATGGTTGCTATTTCAATGATCTTATGGACATCAGGGTCTAACCCGGTCATCTCCAGATCAATCCAAATCAAGTTTTGATCACTAAAAGACATATAATTAAGTGCCTATAGGGGTTTGCCAATAAAAAAGGTACTATAACCTAAATTCCCCTAACCACGATACCGCCGTGCAGCGCACAGTGATAAATTGAGTTAGGCATCGTTCTAAGTTAAAAAACTTAAAGTGAAAAAACGTGACAAAGAAGAAAAAACTCACTAAAGGCCAAGTGCGCCGAGTTAGAAATAACCAGCACCGTAAGTTAAAACAAGAAGACTCCGTACAGTGGGACGAATCGATGCTGGAAAATGCCAAGTCCGGTCTAGTGATCACACGATTTGGTCAACATGCCGATATAGAAGACCCCGAGACAAAGATCGTCCATCGATGCAATTTACGTCGCGGAATCGAAAGTTTGGTGTGTGGCGATCAGGTCATTTGGCGGCCTGGCGTAGAAACTCTTGCTGGAATTTCAGGCGTGGTCGAAGCAGTAGAGCCTCGCAGCTCAGTTCTGACTCGTCCAGATTATTACGATGGTTTAAAACCCGTCGCCGCTAATGTTGAGCAAATGATCATTGTCTCTTCTGTCTTACCTGAATTATCGCTGAATATCATCGATCGTTACTTAATTGCTGCAGAAACACTATCTATCGCCCCTGTCATCGTTCTTAATAAAGTCGATTTACTCAGCGAAGCACAGCGGATGGATTATCAACAGCAATTGGCCGCTTACCAAGAAATTGGCTATGACGTCATTTTTGTCAGTAAAGAAAGTGGCGAAAATATCGCGTTATTAGAGAGTAAGTTAAGTCATAAGATTAATATCTTTGTCGGTCAATCCGGAGTAGGAAAATCAAGCTTAGTCAATGCGTTGATGCCTCAACTCGGCATCATTGCTGAAGAGGGTAAAATCTCTGAGAACTCAGGACTTGGACAGCATACGACTACCGCAGCTCGCTTATACCACATCCCATCCGGTGGCGATTTGATTGACTCTCCGGGTATTCGTGAGTTTGGTTTATGGCACTTAGCCGCAGAGGAAGTAACCAAAGCCTATGTAGAATTTCGTCCCTATTTAGGGGGATGTAAATTTCGTGACTGTAAACATGGTGATGACCCGGGTTGCTTACTGAGAGAAGCCGTCGAAAACGGTAAAATCAGCGCACAACGCTTTGATAACTATCACCGTATTATTGAGAGCATGTCGGAAAATAAAGCCAATCGACAATATTCTCGCAATAAAAAATCAGACCAACAATAAATACTCACAGACGAACAGAGTCTGATGACACGCGGATTATTTTTCAGTACCATTTCGCGCCAAAATAAAGATGATAGATTGGAAATAACATACGATGGATAAATTTAAAGTTAGGCTGCAATATTGGCTGCCACAACATGCTTTAACCCGTTTAGTCGGTAAACTCGCGTCAGCGAAGGCAGGTAGTCTAACCACCGCCATCATTCGCTGGTTTATTAAACAATACAATGTCAACATGAGTGAAGCGTTACATTCCGATCCAAAACACTTTGCGACATTTAACGAATTTTTTGTCCGTGAGTTAAAGCCTGGCCTACGCCCCGTTGTCGATGACGAAGCGACACTCGTTCATCCAGCCGACGCTTGCGTCAGTCAATTCGGCCCAATAACTGACGGCCAACTGATTCAAGCAAAAGGCCATCATTATTCTGCTCAAGTACTGCTTGGGGGTGATGCTAAACTGGCTGAAGAGTTTCGTGATGGTGAGTTTGCCACTCTCTACCTATCACCACGAGATTATCACCGAGTGCATATGCCATGTGATGGTACATTACGACAAATGATCTATGTGCCTGGCGATCTATTTTCTGTTAACCCACTGACCGCAGAGAATGTGCCCAATTTGTTTGCCCGTAACGAACGAGTTGTCTGTATTTTTGATACCGAATTTGGCCCACTGGCTCAAGTACTGGTCGGTGCAACCATTGTTGGCAGTATCGAGATGGTATGGGCAGGAACCATGACTCCACCGCGTGGTAATACCGTGTATCGTTGGGATTATCCAGCAGAAGGTATCAATGCTATCCGATTGAAAAAAGGCCAAGAAATGGGTCGATTTAAGTTGGGGTCAACCGTTATCAATCTATTTGCGAAACAACAGATTCGTTTTGATAGTAGCATGCAGTTAAATACGCCAACCCTGCTCGGTTCTGCTTACGCCCACAAAGCCTAATCAAGTTCCTCCTTATTTCCAACGCGTTAAATGAAACATTGTCGCCATTTTTTATCACTAAAAGTGGCGACTATGTTTGCTCTAAGCCGAGCTTTCCACTGATTAACTGTGTCTAAGCTAACAATTTTCCATTCCCTATTACGATCTTTTCATAGCAATGCTTTACCCTAGATGACATTCGGATATTTTTGCAAAGGACGCTCTTATGTCAACGTTATCGACCGGTTTACTGACTCGGCTTGCGATCTGTTTTTTGATTCCTGTCGGTGTACTCTTACTCCCCATAGACACCATTCCTATTGATGAATTGACGCTCGTTCAGCATCGCTTGCTGGCTATTTTTTTACTCGCGGCTCTACTCTGGGTCTTAGAACCGGTACCCGTTTTTGCTACTTCTATTCTGATCATCGCTCTATTATTAATTATGATTTCAGACAAGGGGTTACATTGGTTCCGCTCCCCAATTGAACAACATGAAGTCGGGCATTTAATCCCTTACACTGACATTCTTGGTGCCTTCTCTTCACCGATCATTATTCTGTTTATGGGTGGATTCGCCTTAGCGATCGCGGCGTCAAAATATCAACTGGATAACAACTTAGCACGTGTATTACTGCGCCCGTTTGGTCATCAACCTAAATTTATTATGCTTGGATTGATGCTCATCACCTCCGTATTCTCAATGTTCATGTCAAATACGGCTACGACAGTAATGATGTTGGCTCTACTTGGACCCATTGTCGCCTCTGCGCCGAAAGGGGAGCTAGGCATTAAAGCTTTGGTGCTATCCATTCCGATTGCTGCGAATACGGGAGGCATCGCGACGCCGATTGGTACGCCACCGAATGCGATTGCTTTACAGTATTTAACGGGGGAGAACAGCATAGACTTTCTATCTTGGATGATGATGGGTCTACCATTTGTGATTGTTCAATTAACCATTGCTTGGTTTTTATTGCAGTATTTATTTCCCTCATCACAACAACAAATGACGCTAAAATTGCAGGGAACATTTCAACGCTCTTGGCGAGCAATCGTCGTGTACATCACTTTTGCAACGACGATTTTATTGTGGATGAGTACCGCTCTGCATGGCATGAATACTTATGTGGTCTCGATCATTCCACTAGCTGTATTTACGTTAACAGGCATTATGGGCAAAGAGGAACTCAAGCAAATTAATTGGGATGTACTTTGGTTAGTGGCTGGGGGGATTGCGATCGGTATTGGGTTAGAGCATACCGGACTTGCCGTTGCCTTAGCCCATGCCATTGACTATGAAAGCTTATCACCGATGTTCATCGTCATTTCGCTATCGATGGTCTGCTGGCTAATGGCGAACTTCATGTCCAATACGGCAACAGCAAACTTATTAATGCCAATTGCTGCCGCTATTGGTGTCTCGATGTCCAGTTTAACGGAGATTGGTGGCCTACAAGGGTTATTGGTCGTGGTCGCGTTCTCCGCTTCTTTAGGCATGATCCTTCCAGTCTCAACACCGCCTAACTCATTAGCTTACTCCACAGGCTTAATTGAAAGTAAAGATATGGCTAAAACCGGTTTAATTCTTGGACTAGTAGGATTATTTATTGTGTATTTGGCCACTTGGGCGTTAACTTAATGAGAGCGTAACATCAATCGATTGCCGTAGAGAGAAGCAAAAACAATGAATGTTGATCCATAGACAACATTCTTCGGATTGATAGGCAGAATCATTGATCTTAACCTACTGCAAAGCGGAGAAAGTGTAGTAAAATTACGCTAGTTTTTTATTTCTCATTACCATGAATTTGACGAGGTTATAATTATGTCTGCTAAGAAGCCTATGGCTCTAGTGATTCTTGACGGTTGGGGCTACCGTGAAGATAACACCAGCAACGCGATCAACAATGCGCACACACCAGTACTTGATGCGTTGATGGAAAATCATCCTCATACTCTTATTTCTGCTTCTGGCATGGATGTGGGTCTACCTGACGGTCAAATGGGAAACTCTGAAGTTGGCCATACTAACATCGGTGCAGGACGGATTGTTTATCAAGATTTAACCCGCATTACTAAATCAATCGCAGATGGTGAATTCCAGCATAATGAAGCGATTGTGAATGCGATTGATAAAGCGGTAGCCGAAGGCAAAGCGGTTCATCTCATGGGATTGATGTCGCCAGGTGGTGTGCACTCTCACGAAGATCATATCTATGCGGCAGTAGAGCTAGCCGCTGCTCGTGGCGCAGAGAAAATTTACCTACACTGCTTCCTTGACGGACGTGATACCCCACCACGCAGTGCTGAGGGCTCACTGGCACGTTTCCAAGACCTATTTAGCAAACTTGGTAAAGGACGCATCGCTTCTCTGATTGGTCGTTATTATGCCATGGACCGTGATAATAACTGGGATCGCGTTCAGCAAGCTTATGACTTATTAACTCAAGCTAAAGCAGAGTTCACCTATGACTCTGCCGTTGCTGGCCTTAATGCCGCTTATGCGCGTGAAGAAAACGATGAATTCGTCAAAGCCACAGAAATTCGTAGCGCAGATCAAGAATCAGCAGCCATGCAAGATGGTGATGCGGTACTATTTTTAAACTATCGTGCTGACCGTGCTCGTGAAATCACCCGCACATTTGTCACCGATTTTGATGGTTTCACTCGTCAAGTGTTCCCTAATGTCAATTTCGTGATGCTAACTCAGTATGCAGCCGATATTCCACTAGCGACCGCTTTCCCACCAGCATCGCTAGAAAACACTTATGGTGAATGGCTTTCTAAAGCGGGCAAAACTCAGCTGCGTATTTCAGAAACAGAGAAGTACGCCCACGTGACCTTCTTCTTTAACGGTGGCGCAGAAAACGAGTTTCCTGGTGAAGAGCGCCAGCTAGTGGCCTCTCCAAAAGTCGCGACTTACGATCTTCAACCAGAAATGAGCTCCAAAGAACTCACCGATAAATTGGTTGCAGCGATTAAATCTGGTCAATACGATGCGATCGTTTGTAACTATCCAAATGGTGATATGGTCGGCCATACTGGTGTTTATGAAGCGGCGGTTAAAGCTTGTGAAGCGGTCGATGAATGTATTGGCCGAGTAGTTGAAGCGATTAAAGAAGTCGATGGTCAGTTACTCATCACCGCAGACCACGGTAACGCTGAAATGATGATTAACCCTGAAACCGGTGGCGTACATACGGCTCACACCAGTTTACCAGTACCGCTGATTTATGTCGGTAATAAATCAATTACTCTACAAGAAGGCGGTAAACTGTCGGATCTCGCACCAACCATGTTAGCGCTGACTGACATGGAAATTCCTGCTGAGATGTCAGGTAAAGTGCTTTATTCATAACGCTTGTTCCTAGCATACGATTTTTAAAGCATGGATCCCCTTAAATTCACCATTTAAGGGGATTTTTTTATCGATGGATTTTACTTAACGGTTTCTTATTTAGCATCGCTATCATCGTTAGTTGTCGCCAACGATGAATAGCTTTAGACTCAGACCACCGCTTCCCTCATCCATGATGTATTTATGACCTTTTCTGAGCTTAACTTAGCTTCTTCTCTACTTAGTGCACTACCCGCTGAGTTACATACTCCGACCACAATCCAACAGTTGGCGATTCCTGTGATTTTATCTGGTCGTGATCTGCTCGCTCTCGCTCAAACTGGCAGCGGTAAAACCTTCGCTTATGGTTTACCGCTATTACAAAAAACACTCCCGATGACACCACACATTCAAACCTTGATCATCGTACCGACGCGTGAACTGTCAACCCAAGTCAGCCAAGCGCTTGGCTTAATCGCTAAACCGATGCACATCGATGTGTGTCCAGTTTGTGGAGGGGTTGACCAGCAATGGCAACAGGATCAATTAGCGCAAAATCCTCAGCTCATCGTTACTACGCCAGGGCGATTATTGGATCTTATTGAGCAACAGATCATAAACTTATCATCGCTACAACATCTGGTACTGGATGAGGCTGACCGGCTATTAGAGATGGGGTTTTGGCCAGATGTTCAGCGGATCATGGCCCATTTACCCGCGAAAAAACAAACCCTGCTATTTTCTGCAACCTTACTCCCCGAGCTTGAAGAAAAAGCCCTCCAGCCGTTAAACGATCCCATTAAGATCAGCGCTAATCCGCCGAATCAAACCGTGCCAGAGATCGAAGAACAGTTGTACTTGGTCAATAAAGGCAGCAAAGCACAAGTCTTGATTCATTTACTTAAGCAACATCATTGGTCTCAAGTCTTGGTCTTTATTAGCGCTCGAGATAATGCAGACGCACTGGCCAAAAAACTCCTTAAAGCAGGAATTCGTGTTGCCGCACTCCATGGCAATAAAGATCAAACCGAGCGTGAGCAAATCTTAACTCAATTTAAACAGCAGAAAATTGAAGTGCTAATCGCAACCGATTTATTGGCAAGAGGTATTCATATTGAACAGCTTCCTGTGGTCATCAATTTTGATTTACCGCCAAGCCCGGCAGTGTATATTCACCGCGTTGGGCGAACCGCACGAGCTGGGCAAACGGGTCTCGCTCTCTCTTTAGTTTGTCATAATGAAAACGCGATCCTCGATGCCATTCGTCAACTGACTCAGCGCCCTCTTGTTTTGCAAACGTTGGCCGATTTTCCCGTTACAGATCAACCCGCCACCACGGTGCCAAAACGTCAACCACGAGATAAACAAGCCAATCGACGGAGTGCCCAAAAGCGCAGTGTGAAACAGTTTCAACCGAAATCATCTCGCTAAACGCCGATCCTTAACGACAAATGAGCAGTATGACAAAAAACCGCACAAAGTTTACATTATGCTACTCGCCTGACACGTGACTTTGAGTATACTGGGCATTCAACAATTTTAATGGTGATGATTGCCTAAACATGACGTTGTCTATTCTAAAACTTACTGTGCGATTATTGGCGGTCTGCTTAGCGATTACCACCTCATCAGGTGCTGCTTATGCCGCTTCGCAACAAGAGCTTTCTGGCGTCAAAAACGAAATCTCTCGTCAACAGCAATCACTGAGCCAACGACAAAAAGAACTGGATCAATTACAGCGTTCACTTAGACAACAAGAGTTGTCTATCTCTCAGCTAGAAAATCAAATTAAAAATACCCAACGTGATGTCGTGACTGCTAATGACAATCTCGCCAATATTCAAAAAAACCGACTTGAATTAGAACAGCAGCGCCAACAACAGACCGAAAAACTCACGCAACTGTTACAGACGTACTATGTGACTCAGCGAGCACTGGCCAGCGGCGATCTCCTCAAAAGTGGCGTCGAACAAGACAGAATTAGTCAGTATTATCAACATTTGGCCAAAGCGCGTACGGAAACCTTACGCCGTTTACAAACAACCCATCAAGCGCTCAACGAAAGTGAAAAGCAGCTGCAGCGTGAGCGTGATCAAATCACCGCCCTATTGCAACAACAAACCGATAAGCGTGATAAGCTCGCCAGCACTCAAGCGGAGCGGCGTAAAACCGTCAATACCATTCAACAAAGTATCTCGGGCGATCAAGTTTATCTTGCCGAACTGCAACGCAATGAAACTCGCTTGAAAGCTGAAATCGCCAAAGCAGCGAAGCGTAATGCGGTACCAATGGATGGACTCGCCCAGCAAAGAGGTAAGCTACCCTGGCCACTGCAAGGTAACGTGTTGCACCAGTTTGGAGAGAAACAAACTGGTCAAGTCGATTGGAAAGGAATGGTGATCAGCGCCAATTATGGGCAAGCCGTCAAAGCCGTCTATCCGGGAACGGTCGTATTTGCGGAGTATTTACGTGGCTATGGATTAGTGATTTTACTTGACCACGGCAAAGGTGATATGACCTTATACGGTTATAACCAATCACTCATGAAAAAAGAGGGCGATAAGGTCGTCGCAGGAGATACGCTCGCCTTAGCCGGTGATACTGGTGGGCAATCTCGCCCCGCTTTGTACTTTGAAATTCGTCGTAATAGCCGAGCTGAAAACCCACGCCAATGGCTGAGACGATAAGTCTCACCAGCGCTATCGACGACGATTAATATCGATAATAAGTTTCGACCCTCTCTATCAGTTGGCTCAATTGTGATTTGGCTAGACGATTTACCCCTCCCGCCGCTTCTCGCCCACCACCGCTAACAAACTGAGCACAAATGGCTCCTGCACCTTGTTTATTCGCTAAAGGAGCCCGTAATGACACGGTATAACTCTCACTGTCCGCTTCAGTCACGATCAAGTGAGCTTGGCTCGGTTGTTGATTGGCTAGCAGATTACCAAAGACACCACTGACTCGATGTGAGGCCGATTGATTGGGTAACACAAACACGCGTAATTCTCGACTTTGGTAATATGCTTCTAGGCTTTGTACTTGCGCCATGTCTTGCTGATAAGCCTGCTTGAGACGATGATAAGGGGAATGATGATCATCGATAAGCATAAAAGGACAAGGATAGTTCAATAAACTTCGCAGCAATTCTGCGGGATGAAAGTGCAAATCTTCCAATTGTTGCCCATAGCCGTTGTAATTGAGCAAAGTGCCGATTGACTGCAACTGCTCGGCTTGAAATGTCGTTAATCCAGCTTGTAATGCCAGTTGATTGGCGGTTGCGATCAAATTATCGCCATAAGCAGCGGCAATCGCCCAATGATGAAAACGGCCCGCCAGTAATCGATCAATAATCAATCCTGTACAAGTATTGGCACTTAAATCAATGTTCGCGGTTAAATGGGGATGGGTAGGGATATCACCGGATTGATGATGATCAGCATAAAAAACGCTTGCTCCCTCGGAGAGCAGGCGCTGTAAATCAAAGGCATTTTTCGCCATCGAAATATCCAGTACAGTCAGAGAATCACCAGGATTAACCGTTAGTTTTTTCAGTAACTGTATGTCACGCTTCACGCCAGTCACTAGCTGACTTTCGATAGGCTCGGCTAAGCGCAGTTGTAATAGCGCGATGATGCCATCAGCATCACCATTAAAAACATCATAGTGCATGGTTATTCACAGGGGTATTTAGCGGACATAAGCACACTTTATCTAAATCGGCCTATGATGAGTAAGATAAAAACGTTATATCTCCAAACTTATTACTCAGCATCGCTATAACAGCCGCAACCATATGGTAACCATTGAAAAGTCAACGCACTCTAACCATTGATGGTGCTGGCGTGCATGGCTCTGACACCTTCTTCTAATAATTGTAATTGTTCTAAACCTTGGGGGGTAGCATTAGGTTTCATCACTGAGATAATTTGTAGCATCCCCTGATGAATAACACGCTCGGTAATGGACGCGTTAGCCGACATCGCAGACTGATACGCCAACCAGCTTGAAGCGATCAAATGCAGCGTTGTCACTAGCTTTTTCATCTCTTGATCATCAATCACCAGCAGCTGCATATCGATAAACACTTGCATAATATTAATCAAGTTCACTTGGAGCTTATCTTGAACTTGAATATACGATTGATGAAGCTCAGGATCGCGTTGCAAAATCTCCGGTAAATTGGCGTAGAAAAATCGATATTTCCACATCAAATTAAAAATAGAATCCAAATAATGTTTCAGCAGCGTTAAACTCTCATATTGCCCCTGCCAAGGGCTAAAACGCTCGATAAGTTCAGCCGAGTACCAAGCAAAAATTTCACGCACGATCTCTTGTTTATTACGAAAATGATAATAGAGATTACCGGGGCTAATATCGATATGAGCCGCAATATGGTTGGTGGTGATCGGTCTTTCACCATGTTCATTAAACAAGGCTAATGCGGCATGAATTATTCGCTCTCGGGTTTTCATTGTCGAACCATAATCTTTAGTGGTGAATTTATCTCAGTATATACCAAACAAGATAAAGAGGCAGATAGGCCCACCTCTTCGCTATTCAAAGGAAAGCGGGCTCAATACTGAACCTTTTTATCGGTGATAAGGGGTCGAAAGTTGATGAACCGCATCGACAAACACTCCAGCATTCTCTGGTGGAACGTCTAAATGGATACCATGGCCTAAGTTAAACACATGACCACTACCGGTACCAAAACCCTCAAGAATACTTGCTACCTCTTGACGAATTCGCTGAGGGCTAGCATAAAGCATGGAAGGATCCATATTGCCTTGCAGCGCAACTTTATCACCCACTCGTGCTTTAGCATCAGCAATATTGATGGTCCAATCGAGTCCAATCGCATCACATCCCGTCGCCGCAATCGACTCAAGCCACATACCACCATTTTTGGTAAATAATGTAACAGGGACTCGTCTTCCTTCGTGCTCACGGATCAATCCATCAACAATTTTATGCATGTAATGTAGCGAAAACGACTGATAATCTCTTGGCGTTAATACGCCTCCCCAAGTATCGAAGACCATCACTGATTGCGCTCCAGCTTTAATCTGTGCATTCAAATACTCAATGACACTATTTGCCAATTTATCGAGTAACCGATGCAATAAAGCAGGTTCGGCATACATCATCTTTTTGATTTTGGTGAACGCTTTTGAACTTCCGCCTTCGACCATATAGGTTGCCAACGTCCAAGGGCTGCCAGAAAAACCAATCAAAGGTACTTCGCCTTGCAGATCTTTACGAATTTGGCGTACAGCATTCATCACATATTGCAGCTCGCCTTCTGGATCAGGTAAACCAATTTTATCCACATCCGCTTTACAAGTGATGGGACGCTCGAACTTTGGCCCTTCACCGGCTTCAAAATACAAGCCTAAACCCATGGCATCAGGAATGGTTAAGATATCGGAAAACAAAATGGCAGCATCGAGTGAAAAACGGCGTAGCGGCTGCAAGGTAACTTCAGAAGCCAGCTCGGCATTTTTGCATAACGACATAAAATCGCCCGCTTGTGCACGTGTCGCTCGGTATTCTGGTAGATAGCGTCCCGCTTGACGCATCATCCATACTGGCGTGCAATCGACAGGTTGCTTGAGTAATGCACGCAAATAGCGGTCATTTTTTAATTCAGTCATGGTCTTTTCCCATTTTTCTATCAAGCGGTAATCAATCGCTCATTCTAACATTGATTGACCAAGCATCGCAGAGTGCTTTGCAACCGAGATCAAGTTATTAACTTTTAAATCAATGCTTAAATTGCGTGCAAAAGCATTAACTGTTACAAATTTATTCGCTAGCGAAAACGATAATAATAGCTAGACATTTAATGTCTAGCATCTCATAACGACATCTTACTTACCCCCTCCCTTGCGGAGGTTTTTTTTATGAGTGTTTTTTCTAAAAAGAACGACTGTCGATCTTATCATTCTCGACTCGTATGTCGGTCAAGGTTTGTTCGATTAAAGCTCGTGCTATCGTTCCGTGTGGAGCAAGCTCAGGTAAATGAAGTTCACTAAACCACTGAGCATCGGTCAGTTCTGAATAATCGGGGTTTAACTCACCTTCCGCATAATCGGCTAAAAAACCCATCATCATACTGGAAGGAAACGCCCAAGGTTGACTGCCCACATAGCGAATATTGTCGATAATAATCCCCGTTTCTTCTTGTACTTCACGCGCGACACATTGCTCAAGGGTTTCTCCTACCTCTAAAAAACCAGCAATCACCGTATACATCCCACCGCGATGACGAGGATGCTGAGCAAGTAAAATCTGATCATCTTTGCGAACCGCGACAATAATGCACGGAAAAATACGAGGATAATGTAAAGTGCGACACTCCTGACATTGCATCGCTAACTGATGATGATTGAGCCGATTACGCCCACCACATTGTGAACAAAAACGCTGAGTTTGACTCATATGCCCATATTGAACCGCTTTACTGGCTAGCAAAAATAGCGCCGAATCCATCGATAATAGCGTCCGCAAATTCACCATTGGTAACTCATCAGCTATCTCTTGAGCATTTATCCAATAAACGGGGGCTTGGTTATGCTCACCAATCAATACCGCATACTCAATCGGCAATCGCCATTGCTGCGCACAACCAAAAGGGATACTCCCATCAATGGTCCAGATCTCACTTCCTGAAACAACACACCAATAAGCGGCTTTTGCGTCACTGTCTTCTAACATACTCACTCCTGATTGCTTGCAGTTCAACCATTTTACTGGCAATCTAAATTCATACCAGAGTTTGTAGTCATTTGATTTTCAAACCTATAAATTCTCGTTAGGACAACAGGTTGTAGTACAACACTACAATGGGTGTGCAAGGAAAATCATCGGTAAGATGATGAGATCATGAGGGCATGGTCATGCTAAATAAATTAAAGAAAACACAAGAGCAGTGGGGCGGATCCAGTGAAGTTATCGATCACTGGTTGGATAACCGTCAACACCTGATCGTTGAGTACTGCAAGCTTGCAGCACTACAGCCTTTAACCCCCGAATCTTCACTGAATGAGTTACCAGCGCCTAAAGCGTTGCACCGCTTTAGCCAAGAACTGGTTGATTATATCTCCGAAGGCCATTTTAAAATTTATGATATGGTCATGCAAAAATGGCAAGCGACTGGTTTTAAAGCAACGGATGAGATCAACCAAACCTATGGAAAAATCGTCCAAACGAATGATGCCTTATTAGATTTTGCGGATAACTATGCCACTGTGGCTGATGACGATGATTTAGATAGTCTCGATAATGATTTATCGATGGTTGGTGAAGTACTTGAGTCGCGGTTTGCGTCTGAAGATTACCTGATTCAATTAATCGCAGACAGCCTTACTATCCCACCAGGCGCATGAGCAAGCGTGAGCTTTCGCTTTTCATCTAAGTAAATTGAAAGCAGCACAACATAATTGACCTGAACAATGAGTTAAAAAAGGCACCCGAAGGTGCCTTTTTTGATCATGCGATACGATTACTCGTCCGATGAAAAACCAGCATTCAATAGCGCAGCAAGATTATCCGTCGCTTGTTCCGCTGACGTACCTTCTTTTTGAGCTAGACGCTTCGCTTGGCGATCTTGGTGATACGCAAAACCCGTACCGGCAGGGATCAAACGACCTACGATTACGTTCTCTTTCAGACCACGTAAATCATCACGTTTACCCGATACTGCTGCTTCAGTCAGTACGCGCGTTGTTTCTTGGAACGACGCCGCTGAAATAAACGATTCGGTTGCCAGAGAGGCTTTGGTAATACCTAATAGTTCGCGTTCGAAACGAGCCGGTTCTTTACCATCAGCTTCCAATAAACGGTTAGCAATCTTAACTTGAGCGTACTCAATTTGCTCACCAGGTAAGAATTCCGAATCACCTGAATGGGTGATGGTACACTTACGTAGCATCTGACGAACAATCGTTTCAATATGCTTATCGTTTATCTTAACGCCTTGTAGACGGTAAACTTCCTGAACTTCGTTAGCAATGTATGAAGTCACGGCGTGGATACCACGTAGACGCAGAATATCATGCGGTGACTCTGGGCCATCAGCAATGACATCACCACGTTCAATTCGCTCACCTTCAAACACGTTGAGCTGACGATGCTTAGGAATCATCTCTTCATACACATCACCGCTATCACGAGTGATCAGTAGACGACGCTTACCTTTAGTCTCTTTACCGAATGAAACCGTACCCGTATGCTCAGCAAGAATCGCAGGCTCTTTCGGCTTACGCGCTTCAAACAAGTCAGCTACGCGTGGTAGACCACCGGTGATATCTCGGTTACCGCCAGATTTTTGTGGGATACGTGCTAACGTGTCACCGATGTTTACTTCTGCGCCATCTTCGATGTTCACAATCGCCTTACCAGGTAAGAAATATTGCGCTGGCATATCAGTACCAGGGATCAAGACATCTTTACCTTTCGCATCAACCAGTTTAATCGCAGGACGCATATCTTTACCTGCAGCTGGACGAGCGGCGGCATCAGTGACTTCACTTGAAGACAGACCCGTTAGATCATCAGTTTGACGAGAAACCGTTACTCCATCAATCATATCCACGAACTGGATACGACCAGCCACTTCAGTGATGATAGGTAGTGTGTGCGCTTCCCAGTTAGCAATAACTTCACCGGCGTCAACAGCATCGCCATCGGCTTTGCTTAATAACGAACCGTAAGGCAGTTTGTGCTTCTCTTTGGTACGACCAAATTCATCAATAATCGTCATCTCTGATGCACGCGAAGTGATCACCAGTTTACGATCTTTGTTGATTACGAATTTAGCGTTATGCAGCTTCACAGAACCTTTATTCTTCGCTTGAATACTGTTCTCTGCAGCGGCTGTTGATGCAGCACCACCGATGTGGAAAGTACGCATCGTTAACTGTGTTCCTGGCTCACCGATAGATTGAGCAGCAATAACGCCGACTGCTTCACCTTGGTTAACCAAGTGACCACGAGCCAAGTCACGGCCATAACACAATGCACAACAACCAAAGTCAGCATCACAGGTTACTACCGAACGAACGCGGATACGGTCAACTGAGTTATCGTTAATGATCTGACACCATTTTTCATCCAGTAAGGTATTACGTGGAATCAAGACTTCTTCAGTACCAGGCTTAATAATATCTTCTGCAACTACACGTCCAAGCGCTAACTCAGTCAGAGCAACTTTAACGTCACCACCCTCGATATGAGGCATCATATCAACGCCTTCGTGGGTGCCACAGTCGTGTTCAGTAACCACTACGTCCTGTGCTACGTCAACCAAACGACGAGTCAGATAACCTGAGTTTGCCGTTTTCAATGCGGTATCGGCTAGACCCTTACGCGCACCGTGGGTTGAGATAAAGTACTGGAGTACGTTCAGACCTTCTTTAAAGTTCGCAGTGATTGGCGTTTCAATGATCGAACCATCTGGACGAGCCATCAGACCACGCATACCCGCTAACTGACGAATCTGAGCCGCAGAACCACGTGCGCCTGAGTCGGCCATCATGTAAATGCTGTTGAAAGACTCTTGACGCTCTTCCTCACCATCACGGTTAATAACTAACTCAGAAGAGAGGTTTTCCATCATTGCTTTCGCAACGCGATCATTGGTTGACGCCCAAATATCGATCACTTTGTTATAGCGCTCACCGGCTGTCACTAGACCAGATTGGAACTGCTCTTGAATTTCGCGCACTTCTTCTTCTGCATCAGCAATTTCCGTGTATTTAGCCGCAGGAACAACCATGTCATCGATACCTACCGATACGCCAGACAATGCCGCATAAGCAAAACCGGTGTACATGATTTGGTCAGCAAAAATAACCGTGTCTTTCAGACCAAGCTTACGATACGCCTCGTTGAGCAAGTTAGAAATTTGCTTTTTACCTAACTTTTGGTTGACGATGCTATAAGGCAAGCCTGTCGGTACGATCTGCCACAACATGGCACGACCAATCGTTGTATCGACCAATTGGGTGTTAGTAGTGCTGTGACCATCTTCATCAACGACCGTTTCGGTAATACGTACTTTAACTCGCGCATGCAGTTCCGCGTTCTTAGTGCGATATGCCTTTTCAGCCTCTTCAGGGCCAGCAAGGTACATACCTTCACCTTTCGCATTGATCTTTTCACGAGTCATGTAATACAGACCCAATACAACGTCCTGAGAAGGAACGATGATCGGATCGCCCGATGCTGGCGACAGAATGTTGTTCGTCGACATCATCAGTGTACGCGCTTCAAGCTGTGCTTCTAGAGTTAGAGGCACGTGTACCGCCATTTGGTCACCATCGAAGTCCGCGTTATACGCCGCACACACGAGTGGATGCAACTGAATCGCTTTACCTTCAATAAGAACGGGCTCAAACGCTTGAATACCCAAACGGTGCAGTGTTGGTGCACGGTTGAGTAGCACTGGGTGTTCACGGATCACTTCATCCAAGATATCCCAAACGACGGCTTCTTCACGCTCAACCATCTTTTTAGCCGCTTTAATCGTCGTTGCTAGGCCACGAGTTTCAAGTTTGCTATAGATAAATGGCTTAAATAGTTCAAGTGCCATCTTCTTAGGAAGACCACACTGATGTAGACGTAAGTATGGACCAACGGTAATAACCGAACGGCCAGAGTAGTCTACACGTTTACCCAGTAGGTTCTGACGGAAACGACCTTGTTTACCCTTGATCATATCAGCAAGAGATTTCAGAGGACGCTTGTTAGAACCAGTAATAGCACGACCACGACGACCGTTATCTAATAGTGCATCCACCGACTCTTGTAACATACGTTTTTCGTTACGTACGATGATATCTGGTGCAGCAAGCTCAAGTAGACGCTTCAAACGGTTGTTACGGTTGATCACGCGACGATACAGATCATTCAGATCCGACGTAGCAAAACGTCCGCCATCTAGTGGAACGAGAGGGCGAAGATCTGGCGGCAGTACTGGCAAGACTGTCAGGATCATCCATTCAGGTTTGTTACCTGAAGAGAGGAACGCCTCAACCAGCTTCAAACGTTTGGTCAATTTCTTACGCTTGGTTTCAGAGTTAGTCGTTTCTAACTCTTCACGCATTTGCTCAGTTTCAACCTGTAGATCCATTGAAGACAAAAGATCTTTAATTGCTTCTGCGCCCATCTTAGCGGTAAATTCATCACCCCACTCTTCAAGACGATCCAAATACTCTTCTTCTGTGAGCATTTGTCCTCTTTCAAGATCAGTCATGCCTGGCTCAGTCACTACGTACATTTCGAAGTAAAGAACACGTTCGATATCACGTAATGGCATATCCATCAGCAAACCGATACGAGACGGTAGTGATTTTAAGAACCAAATGTGTGCGACAGGTGAAGCCAGCTCGATGTGGCCCATACGGTCACGACGAACTTTAGTCTGGGTTACTTCAACGCCACACTTCTCACAAATCACACCACGGTGTTTCAGACGCTTATATTTGCCACAAAGACACTCGTAGTCTTTTACCGGACCAAAAATACGCGCACAGAAAAGACCATCACGCTCAGGCTTGAACGTACGATAGTTGATGGTCTCAGGTTTTTTCACTTCACCAAATGACCATGAACGGATCATATCTGGAGAAGATAGACCGATTTTGATTGCATCAAATTCTTCGGTCTTATGCTGTGCTTTTAGAAAGTTTAATAAGTCTTTCACAATCAGCTCCTGTAAGGAGTTAAAAGGGCCCGCTGCTTAATGTAGCGAGCGCCTTCCTACCAGAAAACCAGTTAGTCCCCCAAAGGGGAACCTTAAGGTTTACTCTTCGTCTTCTAGCTCGATGTTGATACCTAGCGAGCGAATCTCTTTCAACAATACGTTGAACGATTCAGGCATACCAGGTTCCATCGCGTGGTTACCGTCTACAATGTTCTTATACATCTTCGTACGGCCGTTAACGTCATCAGACTTAACGGTAAGCATTTCTTGTAACGTGTAAGCGGCACCGTAGGCTTCTAGTGCCCACACTTCCATCTCACCAAAACGCTGACCACCGAACTGTGCTTTACCACCCAGAGGTTGCTGAGTAACCAAGCTATAAGAACCAGTTGAACGGGCATGCATCTTATCATCCACTAAGTGGTTCAATTTCAGCATGTACATATAACCAACCGTAACCGGACGCTCAAAGGCATCTCCCGTACGACCATCAAACAGAGTTAACTGTCCTGAAGTCGGCAGGTCGGCCAATTGCAACATCTCTTTAATAGACGCTTCATTCGCACCATCAAAGACTGGAGTCGCAACCGTTAAGCCATTGCGTAGGTTATTGGCTAAAGTACGCACTTCATCATCAGATAAAGCCGCGATGTCAACCGACTGACGAGTCTCGCCGAGGTCGTAAACCTTTTGTAGGAACTCACGCAGCTTCGCTAGCTCTTGTTGTTCCTTGATCATCTGGTTGATCTTATCGCCGATACCTTTGGCCGCGAGACCTAAGTGAACTTCTAAGATCTGACCGATGTTCATCCGCGATGGTACACCTAGTGGATTCAGTACGATATCGACTGGCTGACCATTCTCATCATACGGCATGTCTTCCACAGGGTTGATCTTCGAGATAACACCTTTGTTACCATGACGACCCGCCATCTTATCACCCGGCTGGATGCGACGCTTAACCGCTAAGTAAACTTTTACGATCTTAAGAACGCCAGGTGCTAAATCATCACCTTGAGTGATCTTACGACGCTTGGTTTCAAACTTCTTATCAAAGTCAGCTTTTAGCTCATCCCACTGCTCAGCAAGCTGTTCAAGTTGGTTTTGTAGCTCCTCGTCTTCCAAGGTTTGCTCTAACCATTTCTTGCGCTCAATAGAATCAAGCTTCGCGTCCGAGTAACCACCAGCAACAAGTACAGAACGAACACGTGCTAATAGACCACCTTCAAGAATCTGGAACTCTTCAGTTAGGTCTTTTTTAGCTTCTTTCAGCTGCATGTGCTCAATTTCAAGCGCACGCTTGTCTTTCTCTACACCATCGCGAGTGAAAACTTGTACGTCAATAACCGTACCAGCCACTGAATTTGGAACGCGTAATGAGGTATCTTTAACGTCAGAAGCTTTCTCACCGAAGATAGCACGTAATAGCTTCTCTTCTGGAGTGAGCTGAGTTTCACCTTTTGGTGTTACTTTACCCACAAGGATGTCGCCACCCTTAACTTCTGCACCGATATAAACGATACCTGACTCATCAAGTTTAGATAATGCCGCTTCACCAACGTTGGGAATATCCGCCGTGATCTCTTCGGCACCAAGCTTAGTATCACGAGCCACACAAGACAGTTCTTGAATGTGGATGGTGGTAAAGCGGTCATCTTGAACAACGCGCTCTGAAACTAAGATTGAGTCTTCGAAGTTATAACCGTTCCAAGGCATGAACGCGATACGCATGTTCTGGCCTAGTGCTAGCTCACCTAAATCAGTAGATGGGCCATCTGCCAATACATCACCACGCCCCACAGGTTCACCAGGCATCACACAAGGACGCTGGTTAATACAGGTGTTTTGGTTCGAACGGGTATATTTGGTTAAGTTATAGATATCAATACCAGCTTCGCCAGGAATTAACTCTTCTTCATTAACCTTAACCACGATACGAGATGCATCAACCGACTGGATAACACCGCCCCGATTCGCAACCACAGTTACACCAGAGTCAACAGCTACATTGCGCTCAATACCCGTACCAACAAATGGCTTTTCAGCACGTAGTGTCGGTACTGCTTGACGTTGCATGTTTGCACCCATCAAAGCACGGTTCGCATCATCGTGTTCTAGGAACGGAATCAAAGATGCAGCTATCGATACCACTTGGTTAGTCGCAACGTCCATGTAATCAACATGTTCGCGCGGGTGAAGACCTGATTCACCTTTCTGACGAGCAGTGATCAGTTCATCAGCAAAACGGCTATCATCAGTAAGCTTGGCGTTTGCCTGAGCAATAACAAATTGGCCTTCTTCAATCGCTGATAAATAATCAACTTCATCAGTCACAACACCATCGACAACTCGACGGTATGGTGTTTCAAGGAAGCCATATTCATTACAACGAGCAAAAGCAGACAAAGAGTTGATTAGACCGATGTTTGGACCTTCTGGTGTTTCGATTGGACATAAACGACCATAGTGGGTTACGTGTACGTCACGAACTTCGAAACCAGCACGTTCACGAGTCAAACCACCCGGACCTAAAGCAGAAATACGACGCTTATGCGTGACTTCTGATAGCGGGTTGTTCTGATCCATAAACTGAGACAGTTGTGAAGAACCAAAGAATTCTTTTACTGCAGCAGAAATTGGTTTGGCATTGATCAAGTCTTGTGGCATCACGTTATCGAGATCGCCTAAGCTTAGACGCTCTTTTACTGCGCGTTCAACACGGACTAGACCAACACGGAATTGGTTTTCTGCCATTTCGCCAACACTACGAATACGACGGTTACCAAGATGGTCGATATCATCAACCTCCCCTTTACCGTTACGAATCGCGATTAGCTTTTTCATCACTTCGATGATATCAGTTTCATCGAGTGTGCCTTGCTCTTCTGCGTCTGTACGCTCAATAGAACTATTGAACTTCATACGACCTACGGTTGATAAGTCATAACGCTCAGGAGAGAAGAATAAACTTTCGAATAGCGCTTCAGCCGCTTCTTTCGTTGGCGGCTCGCCAGGGCGCATCATGCGGTAGATTTCAACTAACGCCGAAATTCGGTCAGAGGTACTGTCAACACGTAGTGTTTCAGACATGAACGGACCGTTATCAAGATCGTTAGTAAAGAGAACTTCCAGCTTTTTGTAACCCGCTTGAGATAAATGAGCGAGTACTTCCAAAGTAACTTCTTGGTTAGCGGCAAGGATCACTTCACCCGTCGCTTCATTGATGTAGTCTTTGGCTGAAATCTTGCCGACAATATAATCAACAGGAACTTCAATAAAACTGACTTCATCTTTTTCAAGCTGACGAATATGACGCGCAGTGACACGACGACCTTTTTCGACATAAACCTTACCATTAGATTCAATATCAAACGTTGCCGTTTCACCACGTAAACGTTCAGGCACCAACTCCATCATCAGAGTTTGGTCTTTGACTTCAAACTTCACTTTGTCAAAGAAGGTGTCTAGAACTTGTTCTGTGGTTTTACCTAGCGCACGCAAAATAATTGACGCAGGCAGCTTACGACGACGGTCAATACGTACGTATAGGTTATCTTTAGGATCGAACTCAAAGTCGAGCCATGAACCACGGTAAGGGATCACGCGTGCGTTATAAAGCACTTTACCAGAAGAGTGGGTTTTACCCTTATCGCTGTCGAAGAACACGCCTGGGCTTCGGTGCAGCTGGGATACGATAACCCGCTCAGTACCATTAATGACAAAGGTACCATTATCTGTCATGAGTGGAATTTCACCCATGTAGACTTCTTGTTCTTTAATATCTTTAACCGTGCCTGCTGGCGCGTCTTTGTCAAAGATCACTAGGCGTAATTTTACGCGTAGAGGTTTAGAATAAGTTACACCACGGATTTGACATTCTTTAACGTCAAAAACTGGCTCACCAAGACGGTAGCTAACGTATTGCAGCTCTGAATTGCCGTTGTAGCTCTGGATTGGAAATACAGAACGAAAAGCAGCTTCAAGACCGTATTGCCCTTCTGGATCCTGTTCGATAAATTTTTCGAACGAATCAAGCTGGATCGATAGCAGGTATGGAATGTCCAATACTTGTGGACGAGTACCAAAGTCCTTACGGATGCGCTTTTTCTCGGTATAAGAGTAAACCATGGGGTTCCTCAGCTCGCTGATAAGTGACCCAAACTGTCCGCCTTTATTAAAAGGGGTAGGACAGTGACTAAATCGCTGTTTACTGTAGTGGCATCTCGTATCGTTATGATTTAGATGCTTTTTGCAAGAATATGGAACGCTTAAACAGCGGGAAAATTCGTCCATACCCTACAGCGCAAAAAGGCTGGTGGTCAATAAACCACCAGCCATTAGCCTTTCGGCTAAGGAATTAAGTAATAATTACTTAACTTCAACAGTTGCACCAGCTTCTTCTAGCTGAGCTTTAAGAGCGTCAGCTTCAGCTTTGTCGATGCCTTCTTTTAGAGGTGCTGGAGCGCCGTCAACTAGAGCTTTAGCTTCTTTTAGGCCAAGACCAGTTGCGCCACGTACTGCTTTGATTACAGCAACTTTGTTTGCGCCAGCAGCAGTTAGAATTACGTCGAATTCAGTTTGCTCTTCAACTTCAGCAGCAGCAGCGCCACCAGAAACTACTGCAGCTGCAGCAGAAACACCGAACTTCTCTTCCATAGCAGAGATAAGTTCAACAACTTGCATTACAGACATTTCTGCAATAGCGTCTAGGATTTGCTCGTTAGTAATAGACATAACAATTCTCTTTTAAGTCAACAATAAGTTTATTTAGCAACCAATAAAAAGCAAGGCAATTAAGCCGCTGTAGCTTCTTTTTGATCGCGGATAGCAGCGATAGTACGCGCCAGCTTGCCAGCAGAAGCTTCTTTCATGCACATCATTAGGCGTGCAATTGCTTCGTCGTAAGTTGGTAGTGTCGCTAGTACTTCAGCGTCAGTAATTACGCCTTCAAATGCAGCTGCTTTGATCTCAAATGCTTTGTTCTCTTTAGCGAAGTCTTTAAAAAGACGTGCTGCAGCACCTGGGTGCTCGTTAGAGAATCCGATCAAAGTAGGACCTACGAATACGTCTTTCAGACATTCGTAAGCTGTGCCTTCTACAGCGCGACGTGCTAGAGTATTACGAACAACTCTCAGGTAAACACCCGCTTCACGCGCTTGTTTACGTAGAGAAGTCATCGCGCCTACTTGAACGCCACGAGAGTCAGCAACAACTGCAGAAAGTGCACCACTGGCCGCTTCGTTGACTTCAGCAACAATTGC
This sequence comes from Vibrio sp. A8-1, assembly GCF_013048685.1. Taxonomy (NCBI): domain Bacteria; kingdom Pseudomonadati; phylum Pseudomonadota; class Gammaproteobacteria; order Vibrionales; family Vibrionaceae; genus Vibrio; species Vibrio sp. A8-1. The sequence goes on along the minus strand of NZ_VHTC01000022.1, from coordinate 10,125 downwards.
TTTTTTGTCTTGAAGATTTAAAGCCATCTTGGATTGCTCCTGGTTGTCGTTACACCACTCACTATTATCACAACAGTGAGAGATTATTAGGTGCAGTCCCAGAAGAAAGGTAACTTATAAAAATAAGAGCTTTCTGTCAGTTCGGGCACCATCTACGTAGGTTTTATTAAGTTATCTAACTGATAACGCCTACGGTCTTGGACGGAGACTGTGTCATAGTTCAAAGAACCAAAGTTCAGCCCCAACCACAAATATTAGGCGCAAAATTATACATAAATTTCGCGCCTAAGCAAAGGAATTATATTTTAGTGTTCAGCGTTAACTGATCAACAGCAACACCTGCACCCATCGTCGTAGAGATGCTTACTTTCTTCACGTAAGTACCTTTCGCTGATGATGGTTTTGCTTTCTTAAGCGCAACAAGCAGAGCTTCTAAGTTCTCTTGCAGTTGGTTAGCTTCGAAAGTCACTTTGCCGATAGTGCTGTGGATAATACCGTTCTTGTCATTACGGTAACGAACCTGGCCTGCTTTCGCATTTTTTACTGCTTCAGCAACGTTAGGAGTTACAGTTCCAACTTTCGGGTTTGGCATTAGACCACGAGGACCAAGAATGGTACCCAATTGACCAACAACACGCATTGCATCTGGAGAAGCAATCACAACGTCGAAGTTCATTTCACCTTTTTTCACTTGCTCAGCAAGATCTTCCATACCCACTAGGTCTGCACCAGCAGCTTTAGCCGCTTCAGCATTAGCACCTTGAGTGAATACTGCAACGCGGACGTCACGACCAGTACCGTGTGGTAGTACAGTTGCACCACGTACGTTTTGGTCAGATTTACGAGCATCGATACCGAGGTTCACAGCAACATCTACAGATTCAACAAATTTAGCTGTCGCTAGTTCTTTAAGAAGAGCAACTGCTTCGTTGATTTCGTATTCTTTTGTTGCGTCAACTTTTTCACGAATTGTACGCATGCGCTTAGTTAATTTTGCCATGATCTTAACCCTCTACCACTAGGCCCATTGAACGAGCAGTACCCGCAATAGAACGTTTCATCGCTTCAATATCAGCACCAGTCATATCAGCAGCTTTTAGTTCTGCGATTTCTTGGATTTGTGCGTCAGTGATCGTACCCACTTTTTCAGTGTTTGGACGACCAGAACCAGACTTAAGGCCAGCCGCTTTCTTAAGTAGAACTGCTGCAGGAGGAGTCTTAGTGATGAACGTAAAAGAACGGTCGCTGTATACAGTGATAACAACTGGAGTTGGTAGACCTTTCTCCATTGATTCTGTTTTTGCGTTGAACGCTTTACAGAATTCCATGATGTTAACACCTTTTTGACCTAGAGCAGGACCAACTGGTGGACTTGGGTTTGCCATACCAGCTGCAACTTGCAACTTGATATAAGCTTCAACTTTCTTAGCCATGATATTTCCTAATGATTGGGTGCAAACGCTAATATATTTATCAGCTCCCCAGTTTTACATAATGCCCGTAAAAAGGCGCGAAATTATAATCTTATCTCACGCTTTTCACAAGACTTAAATAGATGCTATTTTAGTCAAGTTTTTCTACTTGACCAAATTCGAGTTCAACTGGCGTTGCACGACCAAAGATAGAGACAGACACTTTCAGGCGACTTTTATCGTAATCGGTCTCTTCTACCGTACCATTGAAATCAGCAAATGGACCTTCTGTAACACGGACCACTTCACCGACCTCAAACATCGTTTTCGGACGTGGAGCTTCACTCGCTTTTTCTAAACGGTTCAAGATCGCATCGGCTTCTTTATCAGTAATTGGTGCTGGTCTATCCGAAGTGCCACCAATGAAGCCCATTACACGAGGAACACTACGTACCAAATGCCATGACTCATCATTCATAACCATTTGTACCAGCACGTAACCTGGGAAGAATTTACGTTCGCTCTTGCGACGTTGGCCTGCGCGCATCTCCACCACTTCTTCCGTTGGAACCAGCACTTCACCAAAGTGCTCTTCCATCGCATGCATTTTTATATGCTCACGAAGTGATTGAGCGACACGACCTTCAAACCCAGAAAAGGCTTGAACGACATACCAGCGTTTTTTTGGAGCTTCACTCATGTATTAAACCCTCTATACTCCAGTCACAAAAGACACTAGACGAACCATAATTCCATCAATGCCCCAAAGTGCTAAAGCCATTACAATACTTACAGCTAACACGATTAATGTTGTTTGCATGGTTTCTTGACGCGTAGGCCACACCACTTTACGAACCTCCATCCGAGATTCGCGTGCAAAAACAATCGCAGCTTGACCTTTTACTGTGGTTGCCGCAACGCCAAGAGCGCCGGCAATTAACACAATGACACCTGCAGCACGTGCGACTACAGACCACTCACCATACAGGTAATTACCTACAACAGCAGCGGCCAACAATACGAAGGTAATGACCCACTTCAACGTATCTAGCGCATTTGAGCTATCAGGAGTTTCAGCATTATTAGCTTTCATAAACCAACCTGTCACAAGTCTTACTATAGACGACAACAGCCCCGCTGTTGCAGGGCAAATCCATTTCATCAGCTACACGGCTGATATACTGATTTTGACCAAGAAATAGTCTCGGCCCCTAAATTTCATGCTAGCGCTTGATGATAAAACAAACAAAGTGACTAACTGTGTAGAAAAAGGGCATCAAATGATGCCCTTTTTGCTACTGGATAGTCAAATCATTCTTCACAGAAACTGTGATTAAGCGATAACTTTAGCTACAACACCAGCGCCTACTGTACGGCCACCTTCACGGATAGCAAAACGTAGACCTTCGTCCATCGCGATTGGTGCAATTAGCTCTACAACCATCTTGATGTTGTCGCCTGGCATTACCATCTCTACGCCTTCTGGTAGAGAAATGTCACCAGTTACGTCCGTTGTACGGAAGTAGAACTGTGGACGGTAGCCTTTGAAGAATGGAGTATGACGGCCACCTTCATCTTTTGACAGTACGTATACTTCTGATTCAAACTTCGTGTGTGGAGTGATTGAACCAGGCTTCGCTAGTACTTGACCACGTTCTACGTCATCACGCTTAGTACCACGTAGTAGTGCACCTACGTTCTCACCTGCACGACCTTCGTCAAGCAGCTTACGGAACATCTCTACACCTGTACAAGTAGTAGTCGTTGTATCTTTGATACCAACGATGGCAACTTCGTCACCTACACGTAGAATACCACGCTCGATACGACCTGTTACTACGGTACCACGACCTTGAATTGAGAATACGTCTTCGATTGGCATTAGGAATGCTTGGTCTACTGCACGCTCAGGCTCTGGAATGTATGAATCTAGCGCTTCTGCTAGTTCTACAATCTTCGCTTCCCACTGCTCTTCACCGTTCAATGCACCTAGTGCTGAACCTTGAATTACTGGTAGGTCGTCGCCTGGGAAATCGTACTCAGAAAGAAGTTCACGAACTTCCATCTCTACAAGCTCTAGCAACTCTTCATCGTCTACCATGTCACATTTGTTCATGAATACAACGATGTAAGGGATACCAACCTGACGGCCTAGTAGGATGTGCTCACGAGTTTGTGGCATTGGGCCATCTGTCGCAGCAACAACTAGGATACCACCGTCTATTTGCGCAGCACCTGTGATCATGTTTTTAACATAGTCAGCGTGTCCTGGGCAGTCTACGTGTGCGTAGTGACGTGATGGAGTTTGGTATTCTACGTGTGAAGTAGAAATAGTAATACCGCGCTCACGCTCTTCTGGAGCATTGTCGATTGACGCGAAGTCTTTCGCTTCACCGCCGTATACTTTTGCAAGTACAGTACAGATAGCTGCTGTTAGAGTGGTTTTACCGTGGTCAACGTGGCCGATAGTACCAACGTTTACGTGCGGTTTCGTACGTTCAAATTTTGCTTTAGACATGAGTTGTCCCTCTAGGTACGGATGTATGTGGCTTTGTTTATGACCACGCAACCAAAAAAAGTTCGGTAATAATTATATAGTAAAAGGAAATCTTTGCTTAGAGCTGGTGCTGATAGGCAGACTCGAACTGCCGACCTCATCCTTACCAAGGATGCGCTCTACCACCTGAGCTATATCAGCACTCTAAAATGAGTGGAGCGGGCAGCGGGAATCGAACCCGCATCATCAGCTTGGAAGGCTGAGGTAATAGCCATTATACGATGCCCGCAACACGTAACTCTGTGAGCTATTTCCTTTACAATATGGTGGAGGGGGACGGATTCGAACCATCGAAGGCGGAGCCGGCAGATTTACAGTCTGCTCCCTTTGGCCACTCGGGAACCCCTCCAAATTTTTATCTTCCGATTAAAGAAGATGGTGCCGACTACCGGAATCGAACTGGTGACCTACTGATTACAAGTCAGTTGCTCTACCTACTGAGCTAAGTCGGCATAAGTGGGGCGCATTCTATTGAATGATCTCAGCGCTTGCAAGTCTAATCGGCAAAAAAAAGCATTTTTTATTCGGCCTGAGCTTATTCGCTGTTTTTTTATTCATTTTTTTGCTTAATCGCCAATTCTCGTGCGTTTCTGATTTGCAATCTCAGTAGCATATTGTATGTTGCCTGCTTCTTCTAATACTACAACTGAACCTTTTATGAGCCCATATTTGTCTTTTGCTCGTCACCAATGGGCTGAGTTACGTAACTCAGTCACTATGACTCTGTCAGAACATGATCTGCAAGAATTACAAGGTATTAATGAAAGCCTAACGATGAAAGAAGCGGTAGAAATTTATCTTCCTTTGGCAAGGTTATTAAATTTGTATGTTGCGGCCAGACAAAGTCGTAATACCGTTCTCAACCAATTTTTAGGTCATGCAGAGAAAGCTCCGCCATTTATTATCGGTATTGCAGGTAGTGTAGCGGTAGGTAAAAGTACGACAGCACGCTTATTGAGAGCTTTGCTCTCTCGTTGGGATAATCATCCTAAAGTTGAGTTAATCACTACTGATGGTTTTCTGTACCCTAATAGAATCTTGCATGAACGGAATATCATGCATAAAAAAGGCTTTCCAGAATCATACGATATTCGACGCTTGGTGCAGTTTGTCTCTGATGTAAAAGCAGGACAACCTCATGTTACTGCGCCCATTTACTCGCATTTAACCTACGATATCACTTCTCAACAGAAAATTGTCGATCGGCCAGACGTTTTAATTATTGAAGGGTTAAATGTATTACAAAGTGGCATGGATTACCCTCATGATCCACATCGGGTCTTCATCTCTGATTTTTTAGATTTTTCTATCTATGTTGATGCCGATGCTGAATTAATTGAAAAATGGTATATCGATCGCTTTATGAAGTTTCGTCATGGGGCCTTTAAAAAGCCAGAATCATACTTCAATCACTATACACAGTTGACTGAGCAAGAAGCGAAAGCCAAAGCGCAACATATATGGAACTCAATCAATGGTAAAAATCTCCAAGAAAACATTTTACCCACCAAAGAGCGAGCTCAATTAATTTTAAGGAAAGGGCTTTGCCATAGTGTTGAAGAAGTACTGTTACGCAAGTAAATCAGACAATGCGATACTCTGGTTGAATTGAAAATGACTTGATCTAGTGAAGCTTAAACAGCACAACTTTAAAAAGTCATTTTCTACTCTAATGTCAAGTTATTATGGCAGAAGCTTTTCATCATTAATCGGTCGTTCAAAGGCAATAACTTATTCGTCATCACCTTTGCGTAAAGAAATTTCACCACCAAGATAACTTTTTATTCCTTCAGGCGTTTCAAGTAAAACACCACCACTCTGATCAATACCTCGCTCAATTCCAGTAATTTTATTCGGTCCAATGATGAGGTGAACTCGACGACCTAAAAAGTTATCCAACCGATTCCAACGCTCAACAAACTCTTGCATGCCGTGCTGTTCATAGTTCTCCAGTGATCGATTTAGAGCTTGTATAAGTTTAATCACCAATTGGTTGCGATCGATATCCTCTTGACCAAGCACTTGTGACAAACTGGTCCAAGGCTGATCAATAGCTATATTTTCATCTTGCATAATCAGGTTCATACCGATACCGATCACTAAGTGAGCCGCTCCGCCCGCTTGCCCCGACATTTCAACCAGAATTCCTGCTAATTTACGGTCTTGATAATAAAGATCATTCGGCCATTTCAATTTAATCCCATTAAGGCCCATTTCCTCAAGTGCTTCTACTATCGCAACTCCAATGACGAGGCTTAAGCCCATCGCGGCAGCCATACCCGCATCTAAACGCCAGTACATGGAGAAATAAAGGTTAGAACCAAAAGGCGAGACCCAATGCCGCCCCCGGCGACCACGACCCTTATTTTGATATTCAGCGATACAAACCGTTCCAGAGGAGATCATGTGCGAATTATCTAATAAATATTGATTGGTTGAATCAATAATAGGATGCAATTCAACAGGGTTAGTTACTTGAGAACGAATACGATGCTCATCCAACATCATCAGCGGTCGAGCAAGCTGATAACCTTTGCCTTGCACCCGATGAATATCCATTCCCCATTGTTGAATACCTTGAATATGTTTACTGATGGCTGCTCGCGACATGCCAAGCAATTCTCCCAGTGCCTCACCAGAGTGAAAATGTCCATCAGAGAGCATCTTTAATAAGCGTAACTTAACACTGTGATCTTTCATTATTTCGTCTCTATTAACGCTGATAAGTGAGTTTCTGAGACTGAACCAATAAAGCGCACTTCATGCTCAAGAGGGACTTTAAACTTATCGTATACCGTCTTACAAATTTGCTTTGCTAAACCAATAATATCTCGTGCCGTTGCATTGTTCTTATTGATGATGACTAAGGCTTGTTTGGGGTGCACTTGTGCTCCACCGAACGTATATCCCTTTAATCCTGCTTGTTCAATTAGCCAACCTGCCGCTAATTTAACACCTTGCTCTGTAGGATAAGCGACCAGATTTGGACACTGCTTTTTTAAAGTTTCAAACACGGCTTGATCAACCACTGGGTTTTTAAAAAAACTGCCCGCATTACCGAATACTACTGGATCTGGCAGTTTATCTTTTCTCACCTGACAAACGGTGTAATAGATATCCTCCGCCGTACAAGTCGATGGCAAAGCTTGCAATGGTCCGTAAGACAAAAGAGGTTTCCAATCCTTACTTAGGCGCAGTCCTACTGCGACTACAAGCGCTTTACCACATAAATCTTGTTTGAAAATAGAGTCACGATAACCGAATTGACAGTCAGAAACGCTTAATCTTTTAATAGTGAAACTCTCTAAGCACAAGTAATCGACATAATGACAAACCGCCTTAAATTCTATGCCATAAGCACCAATATTTTGAATAGGTGCAGAACCAGCACAGCCCGGGATCAAGGCTAAGTTTTCTAATCCTGGTAAACCTTGCTGAATAGACCATTCGACTAAACTTGGCCAATCTTCTCCGCCGGCAACATGTAAGTAGTGAAAGTCAGCATCTTGTCTATGCTCAATACCTAACAGGCGATTGACCATCACCAAGCCTTGATAAGGCTCGGTAAATAATACATTGCTTCCCTTGCCTAACATCAATTTCGGCCGCTCAGCCCACTCATCAGATTGATGCAGTACAATCAGATCATCGACAGATTCAATTACCGCTAAATATTGGCAAGTCTGATCAAGACCGAAAGTATGATAAGACTTAAGATTTGCATTATGGTGTAGTTGCATGAGACTCTTTGCCTAAATAAAACTCATGCTATTCTACAACAGATACTTTGATAAGACAGATGCAAATACCAATTCTTCACTTTGAGCACGTAGAGACGCTAAAACTACCACTGATTAAACGTTTTTATAAACAGCACTATCCATCAGCTAAACCGAAAAGTGATGAGCTGATCATCGCGGCTTATGAAAACCACCATATCAAAGCCGTTGTTCGTTTTCGCTCAATTGCTGATTATCGATTATTGACCGGAATGGCCGTGGTGAGTGAGGAACGTTCAAAAGGGATTGGCCAAGCATTATTGATCTACTGCAAAAAAAACATACTGAAACACAATGACTATTGTTTTGCTTATCCGCATCTGACATCCTTTTATACACTTGGTAATTTTTATACTCAGCGTCCAGACCAGCTTCCTGCAGAATTGCGAACCCTGCTTACGCGCTACCAAGCAAGTGGTAAATCTCTTATTCCGATGATGTATAAAGATGACTTCTTATGTTAAGAATAGAGCTCTTTTATAGCTATCATTCACGTTATTTTGGTAATATACCCTGCTCGCAATTTTGCACATACGTAAGGTAAAGCATCACTATGATTGCTCGTAGAAATACAGTCGAACAACTGCCCACTATTGCGCAAGATCCTAATAAGTTTGATGTATTGCTGTCAGCTCAAGAGTTTCGTACTCATCTTATTGAGTCTATTCGTCTAGCCAGTAAACGCATCTATATCGTGGCCTTATACCTAGAAAACGACGATGCCGGACGGGAAATACTCACAGAACTTTATAACGCTAAACAGCGTAATCCAGGATTAGACATTCACATTTGTGTCGATTGGCATCGAGCTCAGCGCGGGTTAATCGGTGCTGAGGCCTCTGCAGGGAATGCAACGCTGTATTGTGACTTTAAACAGCGTTACCCCCATGCTATCCCTGTACATGGCATTCCGGTTCGCGGAAGAGAAGTGTTTGGCGTGTTACACCTCAAAGGCTTTATCATTGATGATCAAGTAATCTATAGTGGTGCTAGTATTAATAACGTTTATCTTCACTATCAAGAACGTTACCGATTCGATCGCTACCATACCTTAGATAACCCATCTCTCGCTGATACGATGGTTAACTTCATTCAAGACACATTATTGGCTCATCCAGCCGTTAATGAGCTGTCTTGTGCTGATAGACCAAAAACAAAAGAGATCAAAACCGATATTCGTCAGTTCCGCGCTATGCTTACGGAAGCGAGCTACGACTTTTCGGCACAAGCGATTAATGCCGATCAAGTCGGTGTGACTCCACTTGTTGGTATTGGTAAGCGTCGAAATCATCTAAACCAGACTGTGATTGACCTACTTGCTCAGGCTGAACAAGAAATCTATATCTGTACACCCTATTTTAATTTTCCGCCTTCCGTGGCAAAAGAAGTAAAAAAAGCGATTAAACGAGGAGTCACCGTTCATATTATTGTCGGAGACAAAACTGCGAATGATTTTTATATAGCGCCTTCACAAGATTTCAAAACCATTGGCGGTTTGCCTTATCTCTATGAACTCAATCTACGTCGCTTTGCAAAGATTAATGAAGCCAATATCGCTAGTCGAAAACTGTCGATTCACTTATGGAAAGATGGTGACAACAGTTTCCACCTAAAAGGTATCTGGATAGATAAACGTTATATGCTGATCACTGGCAATAATCTTAACCCAAGAGCATGGAAACTCGATTTAGAGAACGCGTTACTTATCCAAGATAAACACGGACATCTCGTTGATAAATTTAGTAAAGAGATGGATAACATTTTACAGCATACGCAATTAGTCTGTACCTACAAACAAATTGAGAAGCTCGATAGTTATCCTGATGTCGTACAACGACTAATGAAAAGAATTACGCGTGTTAAAGCTGACCGAGTATTAAAGCAAATTCTTTAAAGAAAATAGCAGAAAGAAGCCGATAGTGATTCACTATCGGTTTTTTATTACTGATGAATCATTTTAACACAATCCTCATACAGCAATCTCGGTATTCTGTACTCCAACAGATAGCCAAAGAAAAGATCCAATGGATCCATTCTACTCTCTTCACACAGACCAAAACTTTTTATAAATTTACCCGATACAAAAAATCCCCAGCATTGCTGCTAGGGATCCTTTATCAGTGGCGGAGCGGACGGGACTCGAACCCGCGACCCCCGGCGTGACAGGCCGGTATTCTAACCAACTGAACTACCGCTCCACATTGTCTTGTTACTCGATAAAGTCTGATTGATGCTTTATTGAGTTTCTGCCTTCAGACCTTAGGTCTAAACACAAGTATTAAAGCCTGGCGATGTTCTACTCTCACATGGGGAGACCCCACACTACCATCGACGCTGTTTCGTTTCACTTCTGAGTTCGGCATGGGATCAGGTGGGT